>JAPPQA010000054.1 GCA_028817255.1 Gammaproteobacteria bacterium
CAACGTTCAAGGCAGAGACATCACCGCCGACAAAGACCCGCTCCAGGGAAACGGCAACCGCCCCCTGCCCAAGCGCCTCCCTCCCGGGATGCAGCGGTCACTTCTTCTCGATCTTTGCCAGCCTCTCCTGCAAGGCGTGCATCTCGCGGATCCGGGTATTCTCCTGCTGGATCTCCGTGTAGCGCTCAAGCAACTGAGACCAGCCTTCCGTGTAAGTGAAGCCGCCGGGATTGACGTGGAACAAACCCTTGTAGTGCTTGATCAGATCTTGTTCCCACATCTCCGCGTGGGCGCGATCCACCAGCGAAGGATTGTTGCCCTCCGCCCAGAACAGCGAGAAGAAATCTCCGGGCGCATCCTCCATTGGAGCCGGCGGCGTCGGACGGTTGGTTTTTTGCCCCGTCATGAGACCCTCGTCGTAGAGGGCCTGCACGATCTTCTTGGCTTCCTGCTCCACCGCAAGTCCCTGAATCGTCCCCTTGTCGGCAGTATCCAGCCAAATCCTGGCAAAGCGCGGAGAGTGGCAGGCGCTGCAACTCTGCACCCACGATTCTTTCCTGCTCTCGAACCATTCATGACCGAGATTATCGGCGATCGCCGGCGTGGGGTTGAAGCCCCAGCGCACCTTGCGAACCAGGTTGTGCGAGAATTCGCCGTTGAACTCGAAATGGCAGGTGGCGCAGGTGGGCGCCGTGTAGCCCCCTTTCGCGAGCGCATCCTTCAAGGGCACCTCGAAGTTCCATTCGTCCTTGCCGCTGGTCTGGTAGATCACCCCGTGCTTGGAGTACATGTAATTCTCATATTCGTTGTGATCGACGCCGTTGTGGCAGGTGGCGCAGGCCTCCGGCTTGCGCGCCTCCGCGGCGGAAAACTCATGGCGGGTGTGGCAACCGTCGCACTTGTTCTGCTGGTAATGGCACATGTCGCAACCCTGCGCGACCTCCCGTTGCGGCATGGCGGCCCAGACCGCGGTCTCCACGTTCGCCTTCCAGTCCATCGCATGAGAAGGGTGCCCCTTGGGCCATTGCTCCTGCGGCCACTCCTGCTCTTTCTCCGACTCGGCCTCCGCGAACTGCCGCACGTGACACTCGCCGCAGGCGGCCCGGTCCGGCATCCGCAACTCCACATGGTGTTCTATGGCCTGCTTCCCTACGCCCCCGTGACAGTCAATGCAGCCGACCTCCTTGAGTTGCTCGCCCTTTTTCAGCACGCCGCGAAGCGCCAGGTTTTTCTCGACCTCCTCAAGCTCGGCCTTCTTGTAATAGCGCGGGTCTTCCGGGGACAGTTGGCGCAAAGCATCCAAGTTGGCATGGGTGCTCTTCTTCCACGAATGCACCCACCCTCCGGTAATCGCAGTGTGGCAAGTCACGCAGTCCTCGCGCTTGGTCGTCGCCTTGAGAGTGTCGGGAGGCTGGTAGAAGGTAACCGGATTCCAGTATTGCTGGATGGGAATCGGCTCCCATAGATCGGAATATTTGCCCTTGCCGGGATGATCGGCGTAATACTTCTCTTTGATTTTTTCGTAATCGTAGTCCGCCGCCGCGACCGGCCCCCAGGCCCCCAAAAAGCCGAACAGGACGATCCACGCGCAGGCGGCCCGCACAAGCCTGGCCCGTGGAAAATCGGAATTCCCCGAACCCAGGGCCCGCCGCCCAAAGCAAGAACCCGCATCGAACCGCAATGCAACATCGTCTGCCATTGCCATCCCCTCCTTCACCTTCGCCTTCGCACCACCCCCCGTACCGCGCCATCGGCAACTTGAACTCACGCGATAGCGCCGCACGCCTCCGAAATCTCTCTGGCGGTCTCTGGCGGAAAGCCGCTTATGAAAGTATAGAACCTCCTGCCCCAATTTTCAAATCTTTGTCCGCGCCCGCCAGCCCCACTAGCCGTTACGCAATCGAAGGCAAGCAAAGCGGCTGGCAGGCGATGGGAATCGCTTGCGTCCTTTCGTCATTTCCGCGTGCGCGGGGAAGCGCCGCCGCCATGCGCCCGCAGGGCTTCCCGCAGGCTCTGCAGAAAGAGGCGGTTCTCCGCCGGGGCGCCGACGCTGACGCGCAAGCATTGGCGCAGAGAGGGGTGGCTGCCGTGCAGGTTCTTGACCAGGACGCCGCGGCGGCGCAAGGCCCGGTGCACGGCATCCGCGGGGGCGGCGGCGAGGCGCAGCAGCAGAAAGTTGGCGTGACTGGGCCAGACCTCGACGCCGTCCAGGCGGCGCAAGGCCCGGTACAGTCTCTGCCGGGCGGCGCGGTTCCGCTCCAGCAGGGGCCCGAAATCGGCGCTGAAATCGGCGCCATTGGCGCCCAGCAGGTGGGCCGCGCAGGCCTGATTCAGGGCGCCGACGTTGTACGGCAGGCGCAGCTTTTCCAATTGCTCGAGCCAGTGCGGCGCGCCGATCAGGACGCCTATGCGCAGCGCGGCCAGGCCCATCTTGGACAGGGTGCGCAGGATCAGCAGGTGCTGGTATTCGGATACGGCGCCTAGCATGGTCCTGCGGGAGTAGGGGAAATACGCCTCGTCCGCCACCACGATCCCCGGCGCGGCGCGCACGATTCGGCGCACCGCCTCCTCGTCGAACAAGGTGCCGGTGGGGTTGTTCGGCCAGGCCAGCCAGACGATGGCGGGGCGGTGGCGGACAATGGCGGCGCGCATGGCCTCCGGGTCCAGGGCGAAGTCGCCCGGCCGCAGCGGCACGCCCACGTATTCCATGCCGGCCATCGCGGCGACGCGGCGGTACATGACGAAGGTGGGCTCGGGCGCCAGGACCTTGCGCCCGCGACCGGCCAGGGCCAGCGTGAGGTAGAGGATCAGTTCGTCGGAGCCGTTGCCGGGGAGCAGGGCCAGGGAGTCGGGGATATCCAGGGCGGCGCGCAGGGCCCGGCGCAGGGCGCCGGCATCGGCATCGGGGTAGCGGTGCAGGGGCTGGGCGCGCAGCTGCCGCAGACAGCCGGCGCGCAGGGCGGCCGGCAGGGCGTAGGGGAGTTCCATGGCGTCCAGCTTGGCGGCCGGCTCGCTGGCGGCGGCGGGCAAAGGCGCGGCAGCAGCGTAGGGCTCCATTGCCAGCACGGCCGGGCGCAGCCAGCGCCGCAGCCGCGCTGTCGCCGGCGCGTCCGGCCCGGGCTCAGTCACGCCCGGAAGTCTCCGGGCGCTCCCGACGCGCCCCGGCAACGCGCAACTCGGCGGCGCGGGCATGCGCCGTCAGCCCTTCGCCATGCGCCAGCAGGGCCGCCAGGCCGCCCAGGAAAGCGCCGGAGGCACGGTCGCAACGGATCAGCGAAGAGCGTTTCTGGAAGTCATAGACGCCCAGCGGCGAGGCAAAACGCGCGCTGCCGCCGGTGGGCAGCACGTGGTTGGGCCCGGCGCAGTAGTCCCCCAGGACTTCGGCGCTGTAGTGGCCCAGGAAGATCGCCCCGGCGTTGCGCACGTCTTCGAGCAGGGACTCGGGGTCGGCGACGGCCAGCTGCAGATGCTCCGGGGCGATGCGGTTGGCGACGGCTACGGCCTCGCGCAGATCGCGCGCTTGGATGGTCAGGCCGTGCCGTTGCAGCGCAACGCGGATGATGTCGGCGCGCTCCAGTTCCGGCAGCCGCCGCTGCAGGGCTTGCCGAACGCTTTGCAACTGCGACTCTTCCGGGCTGATCAGGATGGCGCGCGCGTCCTCGTCGTGCTCCGCCTGGGCGCACAGGTCCATTGCCACCCACTCGGGGTCGGCGTCGCCGTCGCAGATCACCAGCACTTCGGAGGGACCGGCCAGCAGGTCTATGCCCACCTCGCCGTACACCAGCTGCTTGGCAGCGGCGACATAGGCATTGCCGGGGCCCACGATCTTGTCCACACGGGGAACGGTGGCCGTGCCGTAAGCCAGGGCCGCCACGGCCTGGGCGCCGCCGACGGCAAAACCGCGGTCCACCCCGGCAATGGCGGCGGCGGCCAGCACCAGGGGGTCGTGGCCGCCTTCCCGGGCGGGCACGACCATAACGACCTGCCCTACCTCGGCCACCCGCGCCGGCAACACGTTCATCAGCACGGAGGAGGGGTAGGCCGCCCTGCCCCCGGGGACATACACGCCCACCCGCTCCAGCGGCGCGACCTTCTCGCCCAGGACGACGCCCTGTTCGTCCCGGTAGCGCCAGGATTCCAGCCGCTGGCGACGGTGGTGGGCGCGGATGCGCTCGGCCGCCTGCTCCAGGGCGGCGCGGGACTCGGACGGGATCTCCTCCAGGGCGGCGCGGAACCGTCGCGGCGGGATCTCCAGGTCCGCCGGCGCGGCGACGGCGTGGCGGTCGAGGCGGCGGGTATGCTCCATGAGGGCGGCGTCGCCGCGCCGGCGCACATCCTCGACGATGGCACGGGCGGTTGCCACGACCTCCGCCGCCGGGCGCGCGGCGGCCAGCAGGCGGCGCAAGCCGGCGTCGAAGTCCGGCGCGCGGGCGTCCAGGTGGCGAATCCGAATATCGTCCCCTGTGCCGTCCTTCATGTCGCCTCCGCGCCTTGCCGCCCGCCGTCCCCGGCCGCCGCCTCGCGCAGGCGGCCGATCAGCCGGGACAGGGCTTCGTGCTTGAAGCGCATGGATGCCTTGTTGACTACCAATCGCGCGCTGATCTCGGCGACGGTGTCCACCGGCACCAGGTCGTTCGCCTTCAAGGTGCGGCCGGTGGCCACCAGGTCCACGATGCAGTCGGCGATGCCCAGCAACGGCGCGAGCTCCAGCGCCCCGCCGAGACGGATCAATTCGACTTGCCGGCCGCCGCCGGCAAAATAGCGCCGCGCCGTGCGCACGTACTTGGTGGCCACCCTGAGGTTTTCCAGGTCGTGGACGGCCTGCCCCCGCGGCGCGGCCAGAACCAGCCGGCAACGGCCGACCCCCAGGTCCAGCGGGTCGAAGAAATCGTTTTGCCGGCGCTCCAGCAAAATATCGCGCCCGACGATGCCCAGGTCGGCGGCGCCATGCTCTATGTACGCGGGGATGTCCATGGAGCGGGCCACGAACAGCCGCAACGCCGGGTCTTCCGTCTCCAGCAACAGGCGGCGCGCGGGATCCGCGTCCGGGCGGGGCCGGATGCCGACCCGCGCCAGCAATGCCAGCGCGCCCTCCAGCAGGCGCCCCTTGGCCAGGGCGATGGTCAGCGGTTCGCTCATGGCGGCGCCAGGCGGCGGCCCGGGGGCACCCGGCTCAGGCGGAGACTTGCCCCGGGGCGGCGACCCTGGCGGAGGAGGAAAGGGGCACGGGCACCCGTCTGATCCGAGCCCCCAACTGGGCCAGTTTCTCCTCGATAGTCTCGTAGCCCCGGTCTATGTGATAGATGCGGTCCACCCGGGTCACGCCCTCGGCCACCAGGCCGGCCAACACCAGGCTGGCCGAGGCGCGCAGATCGGTAGCCATCACCGGGGCGCTGGCCAGCTTTTCGACCCCGACGCTGCAAGCGCGGTTCTGCTCCAGGCGCAGCTCCGCCCCCATGCGGCGCAATTCCTGCACATGCATAAACCGGTTCTCGAACACGGATTCGGTGATCGTGCCGGCGCCTTCCGCCATGCAGTTCATCGCGGTGATCTGCGCCTGCATGTCGGTGGGGAAGCCGGGGAAGGGCGCAGTGCATACGTCCACCGCCTTCGGGCGGCGGCGCATCTCCAGACAAATGGCGTTCTCCTCGCAGTCAATCTCGGCGCCCGCCTGCCGCAGTTTGGGCAGGACGCCCTCCAGCAGGGAGGCGCGCGTATTGCGCAACCGCACCCGCCCGCCGGTCATGATCGCCGCGATCAGATAGGTCCCGGTTTCGATGCGGTCCGGCAACACCTCGTAGTCGGTGCCGGACAGCGCGTCCACCCCCTCGATCCGAATGCAGTCCGTGCCCGCGCCCTCAATCTTGGCGCCCATGCGCTGCAGGCAACGGGCCAGGTCGGCGACCTCGGGTTCGCGGGCGGCGTTCTCGATCACCGTGACGCCTTGCGCCAGGGTGGCGGCCATCATCAGGTTTTCCGTGCCCGTGACCGTGACCATTGCCATGCGCAGGCGGGTGCCGTGCAGACGCTTGGCCCAGGCACGGATGTAGCCGTCCTGTACGCGCACCTTGGCGCCCATCGCCTCCAGGCCGGCAAGGTGCAGGTTGACCGGCCGGGTGCCGATGGCGCAGCCGCCAGGCAGGGAGACGTCCACCTTGCCGTACCGGGACAGCAACGGCCCCAGCACCAAGATGGAGGCGCGCATCGTTCTGACCATGTTGTAAGGGGCGAAGAAGTTCCGCAGCTTGTCGTTGACCACCGCGACCTGCATCCGTTCGTCCAGCGTCAGCGAAGAGCCCATCTGGGCCATCAGATCGATGGTGGTGGTGACGTCTTGCAAATGCGGCACGTTGCTGATCGTCATCGGCTGGTCGGTCAGCAAGGTGGCCGCCAACACCGGCAACACCGAGTTCTTTGCCCCGGAGATGCGGATCTCGCCCTCCAGGGGATAGCCGCCATGGATAATCAGGCAGTCCATGGGGCAATCCATGGGGCAGCGCATGGGGCAGCTTGGGGGCGGCTTGGGAGGCGGTTCACGGGGACAGGTCCCGCCCTTCGCTTTCCCACTCTTCCGGCGTACAGGTCTTGAGGGAGATGGCGTGGATCTCGCCGCTCTGCAATTGCTGGTCCAGGCAGCGGTACACTCGCTGGTGCCGCTGGACGTGGCCCTCGCCCGCAAAGGCGCCGCTCACCACGACAGCGTGAAAATGCAGGCCGTCCTCGCTGCCCACCTCGACCCGGCTGCCGTCGGGCAGCCCCCGGGCGATCAGGGACTTGACTTCAGCGGGGCGCATGGCGGCGCCGCTTGCGGGCGACGGCAACGGGGGCGGCGACCGCGGCCGCGGAGGGAAGACTCTCAGTCACGCAGCAGTTCTCCCACGCCATAAAGGCCGGCGAGACCCCGGAGCTGCTCCGGGACATTGAGGAACCGGGGCGGGTCGCGGCGCAACCGCCGCGCCTGGCGCAGCCAGTCCGTCAACAGCACCAGGCCGGCGCTGTCCATCCGGGTCACGCCGCCTAGATCGACGCTGCGCGGGGGGGAACGGGAGTAGGCGCGGTCCGCCTCTTCCTTCAGGGCCCTGACCGTGTCTATATGCACCTCGCCGGCGAGCCGCCAGGCGCCTTCGGCAGCGCATTCGAGCCGGGGTACGCCGCTCACGAACCCTCTCCCCGGCCTGCCGCGCCCGGGTCTTTGCCCCGGCCCGCTTCAAAGCCGTCGCCGCCGCGGGCGGCCATGCGCGCGATCAGCCCGTCCAGGCCGTCGCGCCGGACGCTCTCGTCAAAGGTGTTGCGGTAGGTGGTCAACAGGCTGATGCCGGCGATCTTGACATCCAGCACTTGCCAGCCGTTCTGCTCGCGCCAGCGCATGCGGTAGGCTATGGGGATATTGTCGCCGCCCGGCTGCACGACCTCCGTATTGACGATCGCCTGGCCCGGGCGGCGGCCCGGCTTGTGGGACACGATGCGCAGTTCCCGCTCCTTGTAGCCCCGCAGGGAGTGGCCGTAGGTGCGCACCAGAAGTTTTTGGAACAGTTCCGCAAAGCGGGCGCGCTGGTCTTCGTCGGCCTCCTTCCAATGCCGTCCCAGCACCCACCGCGACATGGCCCTGAAGTCGAAGCGGGGAAGGATCAGCTCGCTGATAATGCCGTAGATCTGCCCGGGGTCGCGCTCGATCACGTCGTCTTCCGCGCGCAGGCGGCGCAATACCTCGTCCGCCGTCTCCCGGACCACCGCCTCGGCCTCGCTGGCGACAGGTTCCGCAACCGCCGCCATGGGGAAAAGCGCCGGCAAAGATGCCGGCAATGCCAGCAGCAGCGCCAGCGGCCATCGCGGCCATCGCCGTAGGACGAACCGGGCGCGGCCCGCGGCGGCCCTACTCGTCGCCCGCCGCCCTGCTGTAGAGAAACTTGCTGACCACATCTTCCAGTACCACGGCATCGGAGGTGATTATAATCTCGTCCCCTTCCTGCAAAAAGTCGTCTTCGCCACCCGGTTTCAGAGAGACGTATTGCTCGCCCAGCAGACCGGAGGTGTAGATCTGGGCGGCGGTGTCCAGGGGCAGCTGGTCGTAGCCGGGGGCAATGCTCATAAGCACCAGGGCGGAGAAATCGTTCTGATCCAACTCGATCTTCCGCACGCTGCCCACGGTCACCCCGGCCATCTTCACCGGGGCCTTGGGCCGGAGTTGGCCGACGTTGGAGAACCGGGCCGTGACCTGGAACCCTTCCGCCGACACCGTCTCGCCGATACCGCTGACCTGCGCCGCAAGCAATACCAATGCGGCCAGCCCCAAGGCGATAAACAAACCCACCAGTACTTCTATGGTCGCCTGCCACATCTTCCCGTCATCCGCCTCCGTCATCCATTGCCGTATATTGCCGTATATCGCGCCGCCGCCGCGCCGGTAACCGCCACGCCCGCTAGTCGAACATCAGCGCCGTGAGCACGAAGTCCAAGCCCAGGACGGCGAGGCTGGAGTTGACCACCGTCCGGGTCGTGGCGCGGCCAATTCCCTCCGAGGTCGGCACGGCGTCGTAGCCCTCGAACACCGCGATCCAGGTTACCACGAAACCGAAGATCACGCTCTTGATTATCCCGTTCAGTATATCGTCGAACCACTCGACCGCCGCCTGCATCTGCGACCAGTACGCGCCGTCCTCCACGCCCAGCAGACCGACGCCGACAAAGTGCCCGCCGTAAATGCCCACCAGGCTGAAGACGGCGGCCAACAGCGGCATGCACAGACAACCGGCCAGAAAGCGGGGGGCGGCCACCCGCCGCACGGGGTCCACCGCCATCATTTCCATGGCGGCGAGTTGCTCGGTGGCTTTCATCAGCCCGATCTCGGCCGTCAGGGCCGAGCCCGCCCGCCCGGCGAATAACAACCCCGTCACCACCGGCCCCAGTTCCCGCACCAGAGACAGGGCCACCATCACCCCCAGCGATTCCTCCGCGCCAAAATCAACCAGGGTGTTGTAGCCCTGCAAACCCAGAACCATGCCGACGAAAAAACCGGAGACCGTAATAATGATCAGCGACAACACGCCGACGGCGTAGATCCGACGCACCAGCTCGCCGCCGCGCGCCAGGGCGCCGGGCGAGGCGCGCAGGAGTCGCACCAGAAACAGATGGGCGCGGCCCAGGCGGCGGAAACCCTCCAGCCCCCGGCGGCCCAGCGCCCGCAGGGCGGCGACCGGCGGGACGGTGCGCCGCTGCGCCTCCGGCAGCGCGCTCACGCCTCCTCCAGCAGCGCGCTGGTCAAGGCCGGCGCCGGGTAGTGGAAAGAGACCGGCCCGTCCGGCAGGGCCTCCATGAACTGCCGCACCCAGGGAGAGGCGCGCTGCCGCAGTTCGTCCGGGGCGCCGCTGCCCACCAGCCGCCCCTCTCCGGAGAGAACATAGACGTAATCGGCGATGGAGCAGGTCTCGGCGACATCGTGGGAAACGACGACGCTGGTCACGCCCAGGCACTCGTTCATGCGCCGGATCAGGCGCATCAGCACGCCCATGGTGATCGGGTCCTGGCCGGCGAAGGGCTCGTCGTACATGATCAGCATCGGGTCCAGGGCCACCGCCCGCGCCAGGGCGACGCGCCGGGCCATGCCGCCGGAGAGTTGGGCCGGCATCAGAGACGCCGCGCCGCGCAGACCCACCGCCTCGAGTTTCAGCAACACCAAGTCGCGAATCATCGGCTCCGGGAGGTCCGTGTTCTCGCGCAACGGGAAGGCCACGTTGTCGTACACGTCGAAGTCCGTCAGCAGCGCGCCGCTCTGGAACAACACCCCCATGCGCCGGCGCAGCCGCATCAAGGCGGCCCGGTCCAGGCGGGCGATCTCGTGCCCGTCCACCCGCACGCTACCGGAGAGCGGGCGCAGCTGGCCGCCGATCAGACGCAGCAGGGTCGTCTTGCCGCAGCCGCTCGGCCCCATCACGGCGGTGACGGCGCCGCGCCGGATGTCCGCGTCCACCCCGTCCAGAATAAGCCGGGAACCCCTGCGAAAGCGCAGGTCCCGGATGGAGATCAAAGGCGCCGCGCCGCCGTCTCCCCCGCCATTCGTAGAACGGCTCGCGGCGGAAACCGCCGCCGAATCCGTGGCAGAAGCAATGGAAGATTCAGATGCCAAGCGTTTTATTATACACTTCGCGGCAACGGTCTCCCAGGGAGGAAATCCGAATGCGGCACAGAAATGCGGCAACGGCCCCAGTATTGGCGCCGGCATTGGCGCTGGCCTCGATGTTGGCGCTGGCGCCCGCCGCCGGCTGGGCGCAGACCCCCGCCCCGGCGAATGCGCGGAGCCTCGCCCCGGAGAATACGGTGCTGTACTTTATCACTCCCGCCAACGGCGAGACGGCGGCCAGTCCGGTCGCCGTGCGCTTCGGGCTGCGAAATATGGGGGTCGCGCCGGCAGGGGTCATGCGGGAGGGAACCGGGCACCACCACCTGCTGGTGAACACCACGCCGCCGCCGCTGGACCGGCCCATCCCCAACGACGAACACCACCTGCACTTCGGCAAAGGTCAGACCGAGACGATGCTGGAGCTGCCCCCCGGCAGGCACACGCTACAGCTCCTGCTGGGCGACCACAACCACGTGCCGCACATCCCGCCACTGCTGTCCAAGCGCATCTCCATCACCGTCCGCTGAGGTCGTTCATTCTTCCCATCACTCCCCTGGAGGGGGAGTCGCAGCGCTGCGCCGCATTGAGCGCGCACAGGTTAACTTCCCATCACTCCCCCCTTGAGGGGGAGTCGCAGCAGCCAAGCCGCCAGGCGC
>JAPPQA010000055.1 GCA_028817255.1 Gammaproteobacteria bacterium
GGCGCGACATCGGGCTTGCGCCCTCGTCTTGCCGACTCCCCCTCAAGGGGGGAGCGGTGCCTAAGAACCGCTTTTCTTCCCTTCGATTGCGTAACGGCTTGGAACCGCCAAAGCGGGTTCGGCATGACGCCCCTTTGAGATATGTTCCCCGATCTTTTGCAGTCCGTTCTCCGCGCGCCGCGGGGGCGGCGCGCTCTTCTCGCAGGCAAATATGCGACTGGTTCTTCTCGGCGTCGGTTTGATCGGCGGCTCCCTGCTCCTGGCCTTGCGCCGTGCCGGTGCCGTAGCGCGCATCGTCGCCTGGGACCCCGATCCCGCTGCCCTGGAGACGGCGCGGGCGCGCGGGATGATTGACCATGCCAGCCGGGATGTGGAGGATGCCGTGCGGGGCGGCGACATGGTCGTGTTGGGCGCGCCGCCGATGGCCTGCGAAGAACTGCTGCCCCCGGTGGCGGCGGCCTTGAACGGCGGCGCGGTGCTGACAGACGTGTGCAGCGTGAAGGAGGCGCTGGTGCGTTGCGGGCGGCAGGTCCTGGCCGCGGCCCTGCCGCGCTTCGTGCCGGGGCACCCGATCGCGGGCACCGAGCACAGCGGCGTGGCGGCGGCGGATGCCGGGCTCTTTTGCGGTTGTCGCGTGGTCCTGACGCCTTTGCCGGAGACGGATCCGGAGGCGCGCCGACGGGTGGCCTCCTTATGGCGGGCGGCCGGCGCCGCGGAGGTAATCGAGATGGAGCCGGGGCGGCACGATGCCCTGCTGGCGGCTACCAGCCACCTGCCGCACATGTTGGCTTATACCCTGGTGGACGAGCTGGTCTCCCGGCATGGCGGCGAGACGGTGTCGCGCCTCGCCGCCGGCGGCTTGCGCGGCTTTACCCGGGTCGCCTCCAGCAACCCGCGCCTGTGGGCGGAGATCTGCCTGGCAAACCGCGGGCATATCGCGGCGAGCCTGGAGTCCTTCGGGGAGCGTCTCCAGGGACTGGCTGCGGCAGTGCGCGCCGGCGACCGCGAGCGGCTGCATGAGTTTTTCCGCCGCGCCAAGGATCTCCGGGACAGCGGGCTGGCGTAGCGGCGGGACGAGGGTTGAAGGTCGCGTCACCACTGGATTACCTGGTGCGGTCTGGGCGGCCTCTGCGCGGTTGCCTGCGCATTCCGGGCGATAAGTCCATCTCTCATCGGGCGCTGATCCTGGCGGCGGTGGCGGAGGGCGAGACGACGTTGCGCGGCCTGTTGCGCAGCGAGGACGTGGCGGCTACCTGGCAGGCGCTGGAGGCGTTGGGGGTGGGCATCCGCGCGCAGGGGGCGGAGGTGCGGGTGCGCGGCGTCGGACTGCATGGCCTGCGCCCGCCCGCCGCCGCCCTGGAACTCGGCAATTCCGGCACTTCGGCGCGGTTATTCGCCGGATTGCTTTCCGGGCGTCCCTTCTCCGCCACCCTGAAAGGCGACGCCTCCCTCTCCCGCCGCCCGATGCGGCGGGTTATCGTGCCGTTGCGCCGCATGGGGGCGCGCCTGCGCGCCTCTGCCGCTGGGACGCTGCCGCTGCATATTGCTGCCGGCCCCCGTCTGCGCGGCATTGCCTACCGCCTGCCGGTGGCCAGCGCGCAACTGAAGTCCTGCCTGTTGTTGGCGGGGCTGGGCGCGGAAGGGGAGACCTGCTTGCGCGAACCTGCGCCGACCCGCGACCACACCGAGCGGTTGTTGAGCCGCTTCGGGAGGCCGGTGCAACGCGCCGGCCTGGAACTGCGCCTGAGCGGCGGCGGGGGATTGCGCGGGACGCGGTTGCAAGTGCCGGGCGACCTGTCCTCCGCCGCTTTTTTATTGGTGGCGGCGAGCATCGTCCCCGGCTCCGAGTTGCGGCTCGAAGGCGTGGGGGTCAACCCGACGCGGCGGGCGGTGCTGGAGATCCTGGAGGCGATGGGGGCTGATCTGGAGTTGCGTGAGCGCAGCCCGGAGTGGGGCGCCGGCGACGAACCGGTGGCCGATCTGACGGTGCGCGCCGCCGCCGGCCTGACGGGGATTGACATCCCCCGCGCGCTGGTGGCGCCGGCCATTGACGAGTTGCCGGTGCTGATGGTCGCCGCCGCTTGCGCGCGGGGCCGGACGCGCCTGCGCGGCGCCGGCGAATTGCGGGTTAAGGAAAGCGATCGCATCGCGGCCATCGCGGCGGGGTTGCAGGCGCTGGGTGTCGAGGTGGTCGTTGACGGGGACGGCATGGACGTGCGCGGCGGGCGGCTGCAGGGCGGGTCGGTGGCGAGCGGGGGGGACCACCGCATCGCCATGTCTTTCGCGGTTGCCGGACTGGCCGCGGAGGGACCGGTGCGGATTGCCGATTGCGGCCCGGTGGCCACTTCTTTCCCTGGCTTCGCGGATCTGCTGCGCCAGGCCGGCGCGGATCTGCGGGTGGCGGGGGATGAGGGAGCGGGGGCGAATGGTCTTGGAGAGGGGAGCGGGGAGGGCCGCGAAGGCGTCTCGGGGGCGGATGGCTAAGCCGCCGGTAGTCGCCCTGGACGGCCCGGTGGGGACCGGCAAGGGAACGCTGGGGATACGCCTGGCGTCCTGGCTGGGATGGCATTACCTGGATAGCGGCGTACTGTACCGGCTCACGGCGCTGCTGGCGCAAAGGCGCGGGATCGGGCTGGACGACGAGCAGGCGCTGGCCCGGCTGGCGGAGCGGTCGCGGTTTCGCCAGCGCCTGCGGGACGGCGCCGTACAGGCGCTGCTGGCGGGCGAGGACGTGGGGGCATTGCTGCGCGGCGAAGACTGCGCCCGCCAGGCGTCGCGGGTCGCTGCGCATCCCGCGGTGCGCCGCGCCCTGCTGGCGCGGCAGTTGCGGTTGCGGCGCCGGCCGGGGCTGGTGGCGGACGGACGCGACATGGGGACGGTAGTATTCCCGGACGCGCCGCTGAAGTTTTTTCTCACTGCGAGCGCCGGGGAACGCGCCCGCCGCCGCGGTAAACAGTTGAAAAGCATGGGAATGAATGTTAGTTTGCGGCACCTTACTGCGGAGATCGCGCGGCGAGACGAGCGGGACAGCCGTCGCACCGTCGCTCCGTTGCGGCCGGCGGACGATGCGGTAGTCGTGGATACTACCGGTCTGGACGAGGACGCAGTCTTCAAACGATGCGCGGGTCTGGCGGCGGAACGGTTCGGGCGCCCAAGGTTGCCGTAGAGGGGAAACAAAGTGGAAAATGCGAGGTTTACGAGGCGATGTCAGTAATATGAGCGAGAGTTTTGCGGAGTTGTTCGAGAGCAGCGGCCTGGCGGACGGGTTGCGTCCCGGCAGTATCGTCAGCGGCCGGGTGGAGCGGATCGGAGACGACATGGTAATGGTGGATGTGCGGCTGAAGTCCGAGGGCCGTATTCCTATCGAACAGTTCCAGGACGAGCGCGGCGAGCTGGAGGTGGCCGTCGGCGACGAGGTGGAGGTGGCCCTGGACTCTATAGAGAACGGCCACGGCCAGATCCGCCTGTCGCGGGAAAAGGCAAAGTGGCAACGGGTCTGGGGGCGCCTGGAGGAGGCGTACCGGGAGAGCGCCAATGTCCGCGGCCATATCGTCGATCGCGTCAAGGGAGGGTTTATCGTCAGCATCGAGGGTGTGCGCGCTTTTCTTCCGGCCTCTCTGCTGGACATCGCCCACAGTCGGGAACTCTCGGAGCTGGGGGCTCAGGAATGGGATTTCCGGATCATCAAGTTGGAGCGGCGCCATAACAACGTCGTGGTATCGCGCCGCACCACGGAGGCGCGTTCGGTCATGGAGACCCTTAAGGAAGGCGAGGTGGTCAAGGGCGTGGTCAAGAACCTCACGGATTACGGCGCCTTCCTGGACATCGGCGGGATTGACGGCCTCTTGCACGTGACCGACATGTCCTGGAAACGGTTGCGCAACCCCTCCGATGCCGTCGCTGTCGGCGACGAATACGATGTGAAACTGCTCAAGGTGGACCGGGAACGCAACCGCATTTCGCTGGGGCTGAAGCAGATGCGGGAGGACCCGTGGAGCAACCTGGTCAAGCGCTATCCGCAGGGCAAGCGATTGCGCGGCAAGGTGACCAACATCGTGGACTATGGCTGCTTTGTGGAACTGGAGGAGGGCGTGGAGGGTCTGGTGCATATTTCCGAGATGGACTGGACGCGCAAGAGCGCGCATCCTGGCAAATTGGTGCACATGGACCAGGAAGTGGAGGTAGAGGTGCTGGGCATTAGCGAAGAGAAGCGGCGCATCTCGTTGGGCATGAAGCAATGCCGTCCCAACCCGTGGCAGGAGTTCAACAATAAGTACAAGAAGGGCGACCGGCTCCAGGGCAAACTCCGGGCCATTACCGATTTCGGGATTTTTCTGGGGCTGGATGGCGGGCTGGCCGGCTTGGTGCATGTCTCCGACCTTTCCTGGACGGGGCGCAACGAGGAGTGCTTGCAGGCGTACAACAACCGCCACGGCGAGAGCTTCGACGCGGTGTTGCTGGCGGTGGACCTGGAGCGGGAGCGGATTTCGCTGGGCATCAAGCAGCTGGAACCGGATCCCTTCGCCGCTTACATCGCCGAGCACTCCAAAGGCAGCGTGGTCAGCGGTGAAGTGAAGACGGTAGAGGAAAGCGGGGTCGAGTTGGCGCTCGCCCCTGACGTAACGGGCCAGGTCAAGGTGGCGGACCTGTCGCTGGACGAGGAAGTGCGGGATGCCCGCAAGATCGCCAAGGTGGGCGACACCCTGACGGCTAAATTGACCCATATAGACCGCAAGAGGCGCACGCTCCAACTATCCGTGCGGGAGCAGAAGAGCGACGAGGAAAAAGCCGCGGTGCGGGAGTACAGCGCGGGGAACCCGCGCATCGTGGCCAAACTTGGGGAACTGTTCAAGAGGCAGTTGAAGAAATGAAGCCGGTGCCCGCGGTAACGATGGCTGGCGGCCAGGAAGCGGACAACGGCGACATGACGCGGTCGAAATTGATCCAGAGCCTGGTGCGCAAGCAGAGGCAGCTCGGCCACAAGGACGTGGACCTTGCCGTCAAGGTCATGCTGGAATACCTGTCCCTTTCGCTGGCTAACGGGCGGCGCATCGAGATCCGCGGTTTCGGCAGCTTCTGTCTGCATTACCGCGGGCCGCGGCTCGGCCGCAACCCGATGACCGGCGCCACCGTTTCCCTGCCCGGCAAGCATACGCCGTACTTCAAGTCGGGCAAGTTGCTGCGCGCGCGGGTGGACACCGTGCCCCCGTCTTTTTGACCCGGCACTCCCGCTGGCGATGGCCGTTCCTTTTTCTCTAGGCTCCCGGTACCGTTGGCGCGATGTCGCCGCCGGAGGCGGAGCGGGGGAGGGGCCGCTGTGATCCGTCTCCTGTTGCGCATGTTCTACCTGCTCTTGTTCCTGGGGGCGTTGCTGGTGACCGTGATCTGGGGGCGGCGGAACGCGCAGCCGGTTACCCTGGACTACTACTGGGGGCAGGCGGAGATGCCGCTGGCGGCTGTGTTCCTGGGTGGCCTGATCGTGGGGGCGTTGTTGAGCATGTTGGTCGGCGGCCTTACCGTCGCGGCCTTGCGGTTGCAAAACTGGCGCCTGAGCCGGCAATTGGCCCGGCGCCCGGAGTTGCCCGGCGAGCCGCCGTCGGGCGCGGCTGCCGCGACGCCGCCCGGGGCGCCGCCCGGGGCGGCTTCCAAAGTGATCCCCGGGGCGGTGCCCGGGATGGCGCCGGGGGCACCTGTCGGTGCGGCGCCTGCCGCCTGGCGGCGCTTCGCCCCTGTTTCCGACAAAGAATCTTGACCCTGGACCTGCTCTGGCTGCTGTTGCCGGTCGCTGCCGGCTCCGGATGGTGGGTGGCGCGTCTTGAGTCGGGGCAACGGGCGCCGCCGCCGCGCGACTTCTCTGCCGAGTATTCCCGCGGTCTGAACTACGTGCTGAACGAGCAGCAGGACAAGGCCATCGAGGTCTTTGTCCGCATGCTGGAGAGCGATGCCGGCACGGTGGACACCCACCTGGCCTTGGGTAACCTGTTCCGCCGCCGCGGCGAGGTGGACCGCGCGATCCGCATTCACCAGAGCCTGATTGCGCGGCCCCGCCTGGGGCATGGCCAGCGGGTGCTGGCGATGCAGGAACTGGGGATGGACTACCTGCGCCTGGGCTTGCTGGACCGCGCCGAGAATATCTTCAAGGAGGTCGTCAACAGCGGCGAGCAGTATTTGTCTTCGGGGTTGGGCAGTCTGTTGGAGGTCTATCAGCAGGAGCGGGACTGGGAGCTGGCAATCGCCACCGCTGGTCGTCTGGGTGCCGCTACTGGCAGGGATGTGGGGCCTATGATCGCCCAGTTTCAATGCGAGCGGGCCGAGGTCTGCCTGGAACGGTGGCAGGAGGAGAAGGCGTGGGACTGCCTGCGGCGGGCGCTGGAATCTGACCCTTGTTGCGTGCGCGCCAGCCTGTTGGTCATGCGGATGCACCGCGACCGGGGCGAATTCCGCCGCTCCCTGGCCGTCCTGCACCGGGTCGAACAGCAGGACCCGGATTACCTGCCGGAGGCGATACCGCCGTTGCTGGATTGCTACGAGCGGCTCGGAGAGCGGCGGGAGTGCATCGAATACCTGCGCGGCAATTACGAGCGTTGCGGCAGCCCGGCTGTGCTGCTGGCTCTGGTCCGGTTGTTGGCGGAGGAAGGAGAACGGGAGCATGCGGTCCGTTTTCTGTCCAGCGAACTGAAGCGCCGGCCTTCGATCCAGGGGATTGACCAGTTGCTGGAGTACGTGGGCGCGCTGGCGCGGGGGGCGACCCGGGAGGGGTTGCAGGCCGTGTGCGAGATCACCCGCCGGCTGGTTGGCGAGGCGCCTGCCTACAAATGCTGGCAATGCGGCTTTGTAGGACGCACCCTGCACTGGCAGTGCCCCCGCTGCCGCAATTGGAATACGGTCAAGCCGCTGCAGGGTGTAGGCATTGCCTGAGCCGCCGCGCATCATCGCCGCCCTGGACTTTGCCGCGGCGGACGATGCGCTTCGTTTTGCCGGGCAGTTGGACCCGCGGCGCTGCGCCCTGAAGGTGGGGCACTCCCTGTATGCCCGTGCCGGCGCGCCGTTGCTGGGGCGCCTGGCAGCGGACGGCTTCCGAGTGTTTCTAGACTTGAAATTGCACGATATCCCCTCCGTGGTCGCGGCCGGGTGCCGAGCGGCGGCAGACATGGGGGTATGGATGATTGACGTCCATGCGGCCAGCGGCCCGCGCGCGCTGGCCGCGGCGCGGGAGTCTCTGGAGAACCTGGAGGGCCGCCGTCCCTTGCTGGTGGCAGTTACCGTCCTGACCAGCCTGGACGAGGCCGAGTTGCGTATCCTGGGGGTGGAGCGGACGCTATCGGAGCAGGTGCTGCTCCTGGCGGAACTTGCTCGCGACGGCGGTTTGGACGGCGTCGTGTGCTCGGCGCGCGAGGCGCCCGCGCTGCGGGCGCGGTGCGGCGCGGATTTTTGCCTGGTGACGCCGGGGATTCGCACGGCCTCCCAGCCGGCGGACGACCAGCGCCGGGCGGCGACGCCGGCCGAGGCAGTACGCAACGGCGCTGACTACTTGGTGGTGGGGAGAGGTCTGTTGCACGCCGCCGACCCGGCGGCGGCGCTGGAGCGGCTGACGGACGAAGTCGAGCGGGTCGCCAGGGCATCGTGAGCGGCGGCGCCGGGGAGGCCTGTAGCCCGCTGGCCCCGCCCCTGCCGGCACGGGCGGGGGAGGCGCTGTTCTGGGGAGGTCTGCATGGCAGCGCCGTCGCCCTGGCTGTCGCCCAGGCGGCCTGCGCCGCGCCCGGGCCGCTGTTGCTGGTGACAGCGGCGCCGCTGACGGCCGACCGGTTGCGCGAAGAATTGGGCTTCTTCCTGGCTGGCAGGGAGCTGCCCCTGCTGAATTTTCCGGACTGGGAGACCCTGCCCTACGACTGCCTCTCCCCCTGTGCCGATATCGTGTCCGGGCGCCTGGAGACGCTGGCGCGGCTGCCGACGCTGGAACGAGGGATCGTGATCGTGCCGGCGGCCACCCTGGCGCACCGCCTGGCGCCGTCCGGCTATGTGGCGTCTCGCAGTTTGCTGTTGGAGCGCGGCCGGCGGATGCCGCTGGCCCGCTTTCGGGAGCGGCTGGAACGAGGCAGCTACCGCTTCGTTTCCCAAGTGTTGGAGCGGGGCGAGGCGGCGGTGCGCGGCGCCATCGTGGACGTATTCCCCATGGGGGCCGAATTCCCCTGCCGCATCGAGTGGCTGGACGAAGAGATCGAATCGCTGCGTTTCTTCGACCCGGAGACTCAGCTCTCCCTGCGGCGCACCGATGCGTTACGCATCCTGCCGGGCCTCGAATTCCCCGTGGACGAGGGGGCCCGTACCGGCTTTCGGACCCGGTGGCGCCAGGCATTCTCCGGAAACCCGTTGGATTACCGCCTCTACCGGGAGGTAGGCGAGGGCAGGCTGCCCGCCGGCATCCAGTATTATTTGCCGTTGTTCCATCCGCGTCTCGGCAGCCTGTGGGATTACCTGCCGGACAACACGCTGGCGGTATTCGAGGAGGAGGCTCTGGCGGCTGCCGAACGCTTTTGGCAAGATGCCGGCGACCGTTACCGGGCGCGCCGGGACGGGGAGCGCGATTCTCCGCCGTTGCCGCCGGAATCTCTGTTTCTGTCGCCGGACGAATTGACCGCTCGCCTCGATGGGCTGGCCCGGGTCGAGTTTCGGGCCATGGCCAGGGAGCCGCGGGAGGGCGCCGTCAATTTCGGCACCCGGCTCCCGGAGCCAGTGCCGGTCACGGCTGGCGGCGGGCCGCCGCTGGCCCTGTTGCGGAACTTCCTGGCAGACTTCCCCGGGCGCGTGCTGTTGGCCGCGGCCACGCCGGGGATGGCGGCGGAACTGTCCGAGCTGCTCTCCCGGGCGGGCACGCCGCCGCGGCAGCGCGAGGGGTGGGACCAGTTCCTGGCCGGCGACGAACGCCTCGGCATTCTGGTCGCGCCGCTGGAGCACGGGCTGCGCCTGGAGTCGCAGCCGCTTGCCGTGCTCGGCGAGCGGCAGCTATTCGGGGAGCGTGCCCGCCGGCGGCGGACGCGCCGCGCCGCCCGGCGGGTGGCGCCGGAAGAAGATCTGCACGGCCTGGCCGAGATGACGCCGGTGGTCCACGACGATTACGGAGTCGGGCGGTACCGGGGCTTGGTCGTGTTGGAGCCGCACGGAGTGCCGGCCGAGTTCATTTGCCTGGAATATGCCGGCGGCGACCGCCTGTATGTGTCGGTCGCCTCGTTGAACCGGCTGCATCGCTACACCGGGGCGGATCCGGAACATGCGCCGTTGCACAAGCTGGGCGGCAAGCAATGGCAGCGCGCGCGCGGCCGTGCCCTGCGTCAGATCCGCGACAGCGCCGCCGAACTGCTGGCCCAGCATGCCCGCCGCGCCGCCGTCACAGGCCGTGTCTTTACGGTGGACACCGACCGTTACGCGGCCTTTTGCCGGGGGTTCCCATTCGAGGAAACGGCGGATCAGGAGGATGCCATCTCCAAGGTGCTGGACGACATGCAGCAGCCGCGGCCCATGGACCGGTTGCTGGCCGGAGATTCCGGCTTCGGCAAGACGGAGGTGGCGCTGCGCGCCGCTTTCGTAGCCGTGGACAACGGCTGCCAGGTCGCCGTGCTGGCGCCCACCACGCTGCTGGTGCAGCAACACTACCGGAACTTCCGGGACCGGTTTGCCGATTGGCCGGTGCGAGTGGCCCGATTGTCGCGCTTTTCCGGCGGCGCCGGCGCCCGCGAAACCCTGGCCGGTCTGGCGGACGGCGCCGTGGACATCGTAATCGGCACGCACAAACTGTTGCAGGATCGCGTGCGCTACCGGCGGCTGGGTCTGGTGATCCTGGACGAAGAGCACCGCTTCGGCGTGCGCCAGAAGGAGCGCCTGCGGGCCGTGCGCGCCGACGCGGACGTCCTGTCGTTGACGGCGACGCCGATCCCGCGCACGCTGGACATGGCGCTCTCCGGCATCCGCGAGTTCTCGGTGCTCTCCACTGCGCCCGCGCACCGCCTGCCGGTGTGCACCATGGTCCGCGAGTGGGACGATTCCCTGCTGCGCGAGGCCATCTTGCGCGAGTTGCGGCGCGGCGGACAGATATATTTTGTGCATAATCGAATCGAGACCATTGACAGGGCCGCGGAGCGCGTCGCCGCCCTGGTGCCGGACTGCGAATTGCGGGTCGCTCACGGCAGGCTGCCCGAGGCGCAACTGGAACGCATCATGTTGGACTTTTACCGCCGGCGGTTTCAGCTATTGGTCTGCACCACTATTGTGGAGAACGGCATAGACGTCCCCACCGCCAACACCCTGATCGTGGACCGGGCGCACCGCATGGGGTTGGCGCAGCTCTACCAGTTGCGCGGTCGGGTAGGCCGTTCGCATCACAACGCCTACGCCTATATGCTGATTCCGCCGCGCAAGGTTCTGCCGGGGGACGCCTTGCGGCGGCTGGAGGCCATCGAATCTCTGGATTCGCTGGGGATCGGCTTCACCCTGGCGGTGCACGACCTGGAGATTCGCGGCGCCGGGGCCCTGTTGGGGGAGGAACAGAGCGGCCACATCGCGCAGATCGGTTACGGTTCTTACATGGAACTGCTGCGCGGCGCCGTCGCCGACCAGCGTTGCGGCCGCGGCGCCCCGCCCGATTTTCGCGCCCCGGGCGGCACGGAGGTGGAATTGCGGGTGGCGGCTTTATTGCCGGAGGACTATATGCCGGACATTCAGTTGCGCCTGGCCTTTTACAAGCGCATCTCCGGGGCGGCGGACGATGCCGAACTGGCGAACTTGCGCGCCGAATTGATCGATCGCTTCGGGACGTTGCCGGAGCCGGCCGAGAATCTGTTGCGGATCGGTTCCTTGCGCCGCCGTGCCGAATCCCTGGGGCTGCGCCGGGTCGAATTGAACCGGGTCGGCGGCAGCGTCTCCTTCCGGGCCCCGGACGCCAGGGATATTTCCCGCTTGATCCGCTTGGTGCAGCAGGAGCCGCAACGTTACCGCTTGGCGGGCGACGGGGAACGGCTGCGCATCACCACCGACCTGTCCAGCCCGCGGGCGCGCCTGCATTGTTTTTCCGATCTGTTGGACCGCCTGTGTCCGCCGCCGGCCGCCTGAGCTCTGCGCCGCTGCTGTTGCTGGCGCTGCTGCTGTTGCCGCCGGCCGCTGCTGCCGACTACCGTCTGGAGGTGATCGTATTCGAATCCCTGTACCCGCTTGCCGAAGGCGAACTCCTGGCCGACGACCGCCGCCCGGAGCCGCAGGGCGGTGTCTCCCTGCCGTTTTTCGGATTTCCCGGGGAGGAGGCAGCCCCGGGGGATGCGTCCTCCGCACCGGCCGGCTACGCGCCGCTCGCCAGCGCCGACTACCGGTTGTACGGCGTCTTTTCGGTCCTGGAACGCGCCCCGGGCTACCGGCCCTTATTGCACCTGGCCTGGCGTCAGCCCGGTCACCGGCGTTCCGCACCGCTGCGCTTGCCGGGCACGGGCCTGCCTTGTGCCGGCGTTGCGCCTCCTGCCGTTCCCCCGGACGCGGCGCCGGCCGCGGCTGCCGCGCCGGCCGGCCCCGCAGGGCAGTCCCTGCTGGCAGGCACCGTGCGTCTGCGCGACGCGGGCCGGCTGTTCCTGGACTTGGAACTCAGCTACCGTCCCTGCGCGGAGGCATCGGTCGGCGGCCGGGCGCGCTTGTCGCAGAGCAGGCGGATACTGCTGGATCGCCTGTACTACTTTGACCATCCCCTGCTGGGAGTCCTGGTACAGGTGGAGCGCATTTGAACGCCGCATCCGGGCGCTGCGGCTTTCCGGCGGGGCCGGGGCACTCTTGCCGCCGGCGGTCGGCAGGAGAGGGCGGCGGAACGGAGCCGGCGGGCAGGGGGATTTCCTCCGCGCCGCTTACTCCCGCCTACTCCGCCGCCGCGCCGGCGAACAGCGCTTTTAGCAGGCGCTGCACTTTGCCGATGGCCGCCTGTAGCTGGGCGCGGATCCGCTCCATGTTCGGCGGCGCGCTCGCGCACCCGGCCGCCCAGTTGCTTACCAGCGCGCAACAGGCGTAGGGCAATTCCAATTCCCGCGCCAGCGCCGCCTCGGGCATGCCGGTCATGCCGACGATGTCGCAGCCGTCGCGGCGCAGACGCCGGATCTCGGCGGCGCTTTCCAGGCGCGGTCCCTGGGTGGCGCCGTAGGCGCCCCCGTCGTGCGGTTGCAGGTCGGCGGCGCGTCCGGCCGCCAGCAACTCCCGGCGCAGGGCCGCGCTGTACGGGTGGGTAAAGTCCACGTGCAGAGGCGGCCCCTCCGCCGCCGTCCAGAAGCTGGCGGCGCGTCCCCAAGTGTAATCTATCAGTTGATCGGGGATGACGATGCGCCCGGGGCGCATCTGCGGCGCAATCCCGCCGACCGCATTGACCGCGATCACCTGCGTCGCGCCCTGCTCGCGCAGTGCCCACAGATTCGCCCGGTAGTTGATCTCATGCGGCGGGATGAGGTGCGGCCGGCCGTGCCGGGCCAGAAAGATCGTCTCGCGGCCGGCGCAACGGCCGCGCAACAAAGGCGCCGACGGCGGGCCGTAGGGAGTTTCCGGCAGCGTCTCGTCCAGCGGCACCCATTCTTGCAGGTCCTCCAGGCCGGAACCGCCAATCACCGCGGCGATCTCGGCTGCGCGGCTCATCGGGTCTCTGGCGGCAACATGTAGATCCCGGGGCAATTGCGCAGGTAGCCGCGATAGTCCATGCCGTAGCCCACCACGTACCGGTCCGGCACTTCCAGGCCGTAGAAGTCAGCCTCGAGCCGCGACCGGCAGCGCTTTTTGACCAACACGGCGCTCAATACTCGTGCCGCCCCCTGCTTGCGGCATTCCCGCACTGCCGCCTCCAGGGTATTCCCCTTGTCTAGAATGTCGTCCAGCAACAGCACGGTGCGCCCTCGCACGGCGGCATCGGGGCGGCGCATCCACTGCAGCCTGCCGCCGCGGACGCCGCCCCGGTAGCGCCCCAGGTGCAGGTAATCGAGTTGCAGCGGGAAGCGCAGCCGGGGCAGCAGCAGGCCGGCAGGCACCAGTCCGCCGTGCATGAGGCACAGCACCAGGGGCGCGCTGTCGGCCAGCGCGGCGTTCAAGCCGTCAGCCATGCGTTCCAGGGCGCGTTCCACCGCAGTGGCGTCGTGCAGCCGTTCCGCCCGTTCCAGGAGCCGCCAGGGGGCGTCGGTCGCGGCGCCGCTCACGGTCGCCCCGGCGCCCGCGGGCGGCGGCGCGGCGCAGCGGTCAGGGCGCCGTTCATGCCGTGGCGCCACAGGCTGTCGCCCTGCCTCGCGTCGGCGCCGGCGGTATTCGAGGCGCAGGGATGGATGACCGCATTTCTTGTTCCGGCGCGCGCCACCGGGCCTTGCGCCTTCCATCTCTGTGCCCGGCGCCGGTATGGCAATGAACGCAAGCGCATTCCATGGATGGTAGCACGATGCCCGCTCCGATCCCGTGCCGGGGCCTGTTTTTGCGGCCCCCCTTCCCAAAAGGGATTCCCATGTAAAATATCCGTCATGCGCGCCCATGACGAATGCGCCCGCGACGGCGGCAACGCCGCTTTTGCCATACCGTTTAGAGCCGCGGCCCTTGCAATCCCGGCCCTGCTCCTGGCAATGCCAGTGTCGGCGGCGTCTGGCAACAAACTTCTGGACGGCGATTTCTGGGCAACGGCGACGCCTGGCGAGGTGCGGGCGCTGCTGGACGGCGGCGCGGATCTCCAGGCCGTGGACGAGCTCCAGGGCGCAACGCCGCTACACCACGCCGCATTCCACAGCCCGGTGCCCGAGGTGGTAGCGCTGCTGCTCGAGCGCGGCGCGGACATCGAGGCGCGCGCTGCGTATGGCTCCACGCCGTTGCACTTCGCCGCGGGCTTTAACAAAGAGCCCGGGGTGACGGCGCTGTTGCTCGAGCGCGGGGCGAATATCGAGGCCCGCGGCGACGATTCCGGCGCCACACCGCTGTACCTGGCCGCGGGGCTGAACGAGTCGCCCGCCGTGGTGGCGCTGTTGCTCGAGCGCGGGGCAAATGTCGAGGCCAGGGACAACATCGGAACGACGCCGCTGCATCATGCCGCCGAGCGCCGCGAGACGCCCGCGGTAGTGAAACTGCTCCTGGATCGCGGCGCGGACGTCAACGCGCGCAGCCCGAGCGGCTACACGCCGTTACATTTGGCCGCTATCGGCAATGCGCCCTTCCTGGGCAATGCGCCCGGCAATGCGCCCGCCGTAGTGGCGCTGCTGCTCGACCGCGGCGCGGAGCTTGAGGCGCGCACCCAGCGGCACGGCGCTACGCCGTTGTGGCTCGCAGCCGAATCGCGGTCTCTCCGCGCCCCCGATATTGTGGTGTTGCTGCTTGATCGCGGCGCGAATCCGGGCGCGAAATCCAAGTCCGGCGAGACGCCCCTGGACCGCGCCGAGGAGAACGAGCTGCTCAGGGGCAGCGAAGCCCTCCGCCGCCTGCGCGAGGCGAGCGCGACCAGGGGCGAATGAGGGCATGGCAAGATTGTCAGGGAATTTGCCGATGTCTGTGCGCGGATCATTACCGGCCGCTCCTGAGCTGGGACGAGATGAAGCGCTATCGGAGAGAGAGGCGTCGCGGCGCTGATGGAGACGCTGCAGCCGGTGGCAAAAATAGATAAAATTCCGCGGCGTTGCCGGCGCGTCGCCGCCGCGTATTCTGCCTGAGACAGTCGCGAGGCGGGGTTATTTCCGCAGCTGCCGCGCCGGTTGCGGGGCGGGCGTCTCCTCGTTCTCCGGGCTGTCCCCGCTCCATTCCCGCGGGATGGACTTGGACGGATTGACGCCCAGTTCTTGCAGCATCTCGGTCTGGCGGACGATGCTGCCCTTGCCGTCTTTCAGCCGGTTCGCGGCTTGGTCGTAGGCGTCGCGGGCGGAGCCGAGGCGCTCGCCGATCCTGGCGAAGGATTCGAGGAACAGCGCCACCTTGTTGTACAACTCGCCGCCGCGGCGCGCGATCTCTTCGGCGTTGACGTTGCGTCTCTCCACGTGCCACAGGTTGGCGATGGTGCGCAGCGCCAGCAGCAGCGTCGTCGGCGTGGCCAGGATGACGCGGTTGTTGATAGCGTACTCGGTAATCGCCATGTCCTTTTCCATGATGACGGCGAAGGACGCCTCGATCGGCATGAACATGATGACAAAGTCGAGCTTGGAGTCGGCGGCGGCCGGGTAGCGTTTGCCGCCGAGTTCGGCGATGTGCCGGCGCACCGCCCGCAAGTGATGTTGCAATGCCTGTTCGCGGGCGTGTTCATCGTCTGCGTTGACGTATTCGATAAAGTCCGTCAGCGACACCTTGGAGTCAATGATGACCCGTTCCTGCGAAGCCGGCATCCGGACGATGACATCGGGGCGCAGGCGCCCGCCGTCGTCGCCGGTGACGGATTGTTGCCGGCTGTACTCGTGTCCCTCCCTCAGGCCCGAGTTCTGCAGGATAGTTTCGAGCACGCTCTCGCCCCAGGCGCCCTGCTTCTGCTTTTCGCCTTTCAGCGCGTGCGTCAGGTCGTTCGCCTCCTTCGAGATTTTCAGCGCCGCCTCGTTCATCGCGTTGAACTGGGTCAGCAGGTTTTGCCGTTCGCGGACGGTCTCGGTCTTGAGCGTGTCAAACGAGTCCTTGAAGTCGCGGATGTCCTTCTTCAGCGGGTTCAGCAGGTGCCCCATTTCCTCGCGGTTGGTTTCCCTGAGACGGTCGCTGTGGCGCTGGAACGCGTCTTGCGACAGTATCTTGACCGCGTCCTTCATCCGCTGCTCGAATTCGCCTTGCTCTTTGAAGCGAGCGGCTTGATCTTGCAACCGGGTCTCAAGCTGAGCGATGGCGGCCGCCTGCCGGTGCTCTTTCTCCTCCGTCGTTTGCAGCTTCGCTTCCAATTCGCCGATGCGGGATTCGCGCTCGCGCAACGTATCCGTCAGCGCGGCCTCCCTCTCGCCGGCGCGGGCCGCCCTTAGCTTTGCCTCCATCCATCGCCGGGCAAGCCAGGCGCAGCCGACGGCCAGCGCGACGGCCAGCGCCGATATCGCAGTGAGCGTGAACATATTCATGGTCGGTTCCCGTTCTTCTGGCTCGTCCTCTTCTCCACCCATGGTAGCACGGCGCCGGCCTCTTTCGCGTTATGTCGTTTGGGCCCCGCGCCGTGTCATTCCAGCGAAACAGTTCGTGCAAAAACCCCGCAGGCATCCAGCGAATAAAGTCCACTCCGCCATTCCTGCGCCCCCACCTCGCCATTCCCGCGCAGAGCTTGCCCCTGGCTTGAACAGGGGCGGGAATCCAGCAT
>JAPPQA010000056.1 GCA_028817255.1 Gammaproteobacteria bacterium
CGCCGGGGCGCTTATTCCTCGTCCGGCACCTCCGGGAGGACGAAGGCACTGGCGGGACCCAACTCGTGCATGAACAGGATGCCTCCGTGCGGACGCGCGATGTCGGCCCGCTCGAATACGAAATCGAAGAGCTCGTCGGCCGTTGCGGCAGGCACGACGATGGAAACCACCTCCTTTTCCGACTGCGCGCCGATGCCGCGATAGGCCAGCGGCGTAATGCGCCCGACGCCGCGTGCGGACTTGACGCTGGCGCGGAGTATGTCCTTCTCCTTGCGCAAGATTTCCAGCAGCCCCGCGGCGACGCCCTTGGGCAAAATACAGAGCAACAGTTTGCAAGGCGCCTCCCGGTTCATTCGCCGCCCTCCCCGGCCGGCTGGCGGGCAAGGCGCTCGGCGATCTCGCGCGGGACGTAGGTGGCCGCCTTCTCCAGCGGCGTCACGTAGATAAAACCCATGCCGGGCGTATCCAGTTTCCCCGCCGCGTACATCCTCTCGAAGATGCGATCCACCTGGTCATTGGCCACCACGATCATGATCACCTCTTTCTCGACCTCCACCGTGACCCCGAATACCCCCAACCGCTCGCGCACGCCGGTACCGCGGGCGAAATAGACGGTCGCTCCCTGCGCGCCGGCGTCCTGAGCGGCCGTTACGATGGCATCGGCCGCGCCGCGCTGAACGATACAGGTGATCAGCGCCGCGTCGGTCAGTACCGTGACATTGCGCGTACTCATGTCGTTGCCTCCATCGCCTCGGATTGGGTGTATTCGCGGCGGCGGCGCAGCCGGATGGACCAGCGGATCCACAAGCCGGTGGCCAGCACCGACAGGATCGGACCGATGGAGGCCATTGCCAGGATGCCGAAGCCCTCAATGGCGCCCACTGCGTTGCCCAGCCCCAAACCCATGGCCAACACCAGGGGGACGGTCACGGGGCCGGTGGTCACGCCGGCACTGTCCCAGGCGATATTGACGAACTCTTCGGTGGACAGCGCGGTCAGCACCAGCGCCGCCCCGTAACCGGGAACGATCAGCCAGTGGATGGGGATGGAGAATACGATCTTGAGTACGCCCAGCGCGATGCCAGTGCCGACGCCGAAGGAAACGGCGTACATCAGCGCGGCCTTGCGGAAAGCGCCGTTGCTCAAACTCTCTACGGTATGCCCGAGCGCATTGAGCGCCGGTTCGGCGAGCGTCGCGCCAAACCCGAGCAGCCAGGAGAACAAGATGGCGATGCCGATGCCGAAAGCGAAGGCGTACAGCGGCGATTCGCTCACGGCATCAATCCGGGTAAAGGCCGCCGGCACGAGGCTGCCCGATTGCCCGCCCAGTTTGGCCAGGCCGTAGCTGAGCCCCACGCCGAAGACCACCATGCCGAGCACAGCGAGCACGATGCCGTAGGCGATGGTGCCGGGCTGGCGCACCCGCTCACGCAGCACCGCAAGCATGACGACCAGCAAAAAGACGACCAGGGGAACGATGGCGCGCACGCCGAGTATCGTTTCCGCATAAGGGGTGCGTTCGTACCAATGCGGCGCCGTGCCGTCCGGCGCCGCGCTCCGCGCCATTTCGATAATATCCTGCGGCGAACTGCCCGCCGCCACCGTGATCGCCAGCAGATATACCGCGACGATGGGAAACAGCGAGGCCAGGGTCACGATCCCGAAACCGGACAGCGAAGAGCTGCCCTTGCCCGCCGCCGCCGCGATGCCGATACCGAGCGACAGCACCAGCGGCACGGTTACCGGGCCGGTGGTGACCGCGCCGCAATCCCAGGCCAGTCCCATCGTCTTGGCCAGTTCTTCGTCGCCGGCGACATAAATCGTCAGCGCCAACAGCGGGGCGACGCTCAGGTAGATCAACGGCTTTAAACTCCAACCGCGGATAAAGCGCAGGGTGCCCAGAACCGCCGCCAGACCGACGCCGGCGCCGACCATCAGCACCAGCGTATCGGCGTGAAAATTGAGCAGCGCGTAAAGATAGGGCGCCCTTTCCGCCTGGACGATGGCGCCGGCCGCCTTGAGCGCGCCAATGGCGGGTTCGGCGAAAGTTACCCCGATGCCGAGCAGAAACGCGACGGTCAGCACGACCGGCAGGCGCGATTTCTTCGGCAGCACGTTGCCGATGGTCTCCCCAAAGGGCATCAGCCCAACCTTCAGCCCCTCCATAAACAGCATCAGCCCGACGATCACCGACAGCAGACCGGCAACGATCACCCATGAATCGGTGACGCTTTGCTGCAGAATCAGCAGCTGGAACAGGATCAGGTACGCCGCCAGCTGGATCACCACCCGCGCCTGTTCCCAAAAGCGCGTACCTATATAAGGGCGCAACAGGCGGTACATGTCTATCGGCCGCAGCCGCAGCTGCGACGGCCGGTACGGCAATTCCCGGCCCTGCGCGTCGTGCTCGATCGCCGGAATCAGCGCGCTGTAGCTTAGTTGGCGCTGGTGCAGCGTCAATTCCCGCACCAAGGCGCCGAAACGTATTTTGCGTGCCATAAATCCGATTACCGTATCCGCGATTCCCGATTCCCGTATCCGCGGGCCGTCCCCGGTTCGTCTCCCGTGCAAGCCCCCGCGCGCCAGCGGCAACAGACGCGGCACCAGGCTGGCCAGTGCCTTCCCCGATATGGAGACATTATAAGCGGCGTTGCGCTAGCGCGGATATTGCACGATCGTCCCCGAGCATTCGTTCGCGCTGGATTTTGCCCTCACCCCAACCCTCTCCCGGAGGGAGAGGGAGAAGAGGGCGCCCTTTCTTCACTTCCCTCTCCCTTTGGGAGAGGGACCGAGGGTGAGGGCGGAAAACGGCTCAGGCCCAGTCCGACAGGCTACTAGCGCGGATAGGCAGCGAAAGGGCGGCGGCTCCGCCGCCTTCCCGGTGGCTTGTTTCGCTACAGTCGCAACCCGAAAGATGCTCGTTTCTCCATAAGCTTCATTTGCTCGGCTTCGATGGTCACAGGCTTTTTATAGGTGGCCACATAGTTCGTCACTAGAGCTTCGAGCATCGGGTTGCGATTCTTCTCCTTTGCTCCCAAATGATAGAAATGTTCGCGAGTCAGATATGGGTACCGGGCCCAAATTGTGGATAAATTCTCGTTTTTCCTAAAGTCGTTACTATGCCAAGTAGAAAGGATAAAGCGCGATCTTGTAGATGCAAGGGCGGAATTCAGGTTGCGTTCGTTGTCCTCATTCCAGCCGTTGTAATAATCCGTGTGTCGCCCGATATAGGGCGGATCGCAATAGAGCATGTCTCCGGATTTTGCCATTTGGACGGTTTCCAGGAAATCTTGGCGGATAAATTCGTAGTCGCCCATAGACAGCGCATTTGCGATTGATTGAATTTGATTGCAGATTTTTGTGATATATGCTGGCGAAAAGCGGTTCGGCTTGTTGCAAAATGGGACGTTAAAGTTGCCTTTTCGATTGAATCGAATCATGCCATTGAAGCATGCCCGGTTCAGAAAAAGAAAATCGAGAGGGTTACCGCGGACATTGAAACGATTCCGAACATCGTAGAAATATTGTCCGTCCGTTCGTTTCAAGATAGCTCCTTCGTTGACCAGGAAAGAGCGGGCGATTCTAGAGGTGATTTCCCCCCGCTTGATTGCCTCGTAAAATCGAATGATATGCGGGTTACTGTCAGCGAGAATTACCCGTTTGGCTTGTAAATTGAAAGCGACCACGCCTGAACCCATGAAGGGCTCAATCCACCGCCCTTGAAAATTCGCGGGCATAATGGAGCGAATCCAAGGAACGAGTTTCGTCTTTATTCCCTGGCATTTGATGGGTGGGACAATTGTGATTGCACGAGTCATTTCAAGTTGTTCCTTGGGACAATTAGCGATGGGTTGCCCTTTCGATATTTCACAAAATCTTCCAGTGAAGCGATTTTCCCCTTCTTTGTGGTGATTCTACCATAATTCATCCAGTAGTCGTTAAACCAGTTTTCTCCCAGCCTGCGGAACATTCCATTCCCGTCCACAATGTCTTGAATTCTCTGGATGCTGCCGATGTTTGCCGTGTTTCCAGAGCCTCTCTTGTCACTTGCAATACGCCACTTTTCAGCAACAAAGAATTGGATATTTGAAATTACTGAGGTGATTGAGTGGAGATCGTCTATGGAGTATTGCCTGGTCTCTTCCAGGCTCGCTTCCTGGTTGCGGTCATAAATAATCCCGAGACAGAAGTGTCCGGAGTAAGAGCCATAGGGGAATCGAATGTTTTTTGTGCTATTTCGATCTCGGAAATACGTTCCGTGAGATCCAAGAGTAAAGCCGTTACACAGCCAGCGTTTGGAATCGAGCCGATAAGTGGTTTTGAAGTCCACGGCGAATTTGAATTCTTTCCTTTTCGCCTTCCTGGGAAGGATGAAAGAAATATCCGGATAGTGATTCTGGTGCTCCGGCAATACGACCTTGTAGCCACTCTTACCGGCAAACTCCATGATTTTTGGGAACAGGTGAATCTCAAGTATCTTGGAAATGATTTTTGTGTCCGAAGAAATCGTATAGACATTTCGGAATGCGTCAACGAAGCCCTTCACGGCCCACTGGTCGTTACCTGTGCTGATATGCCGAGAGAGCCCCTTGGAGAATTTCTGTAGCGCAGCCGCGAATTCCGTTTTTGCGCTCATTCCCTCATTCTGACACAAGCCGGTGCGACTTGGCCAGAAGCCCTTGTGGGTGATTTGAAGTCCGTGCGGGTGGAATGAGGGATACGGTGCGGTGGTTCTTTGCGGCGGGAGGCGCCTGGCGAATCGAAGCGGCGCGCTGACGGAGCGGTCACGGGAGACCCAATTGACTTTTCGGGGGACGGCAATGCGCTACTCGCGCAGCAGGGAGGCGAAGGGGCGGCGGCGGCGCCAGAAGCGCCAGGCGGCATAGCGGCCCAGCAGAAACTCCCGCTCGTCCGCGATAATGCGCAACGCGCCCAAGCGGCCGCCGCGCAGGGCCCGGGCCGCGGGCGACAGCCAGCCTTCCCACAGACGTTCCAGGCAGCGCCGCCAACCGTCTCCGTCGCCTTGCCGGCAATGCCGCAGGGCCTCGCCGGCGACCGCCAACAGCCGCCCGCCGGCCTGCGTCTCCGCCAGGGGCGCCGTTTCCGGGAACAAGGCATACGGCAGATCGTGCAGCCGGGCCAGCGCCGGAAGCAGCGCCTCCGCATCGGCCTCGGCGTCGCCATATACCCGCGTCCAGGGCGGCGACGGCGACGGCGGCGGCAGGACGCCCGCGCCCCAACACCACAGCGCGTTGATCGGCGGCTCGCCCCGCCGCTCGCGCTCCCGGTTCGCATCGCTGGCATGGAGCGCCATCTGCGCCTCGCTGGCAAGCCGCGCCCAGTCGTCGCGGTCGGGGCCCGCGGGCAAAAGCTCCCGGAGGTCGCGCCCCACCGCCATGCCGGGCGGAACGGTGAGCAGGCGCGGCAGGCTCGGCAGGCGCAGATACCAGCGCTGCGGGCGCGCGACCTCCAGCGCGGCGCCGGCGCGGGCGTAGATCTCGCGCGCCGCCGCCGCCAGCGCCTCCGCATCGGCACGCCCCAGGCGGCAGGACGCGGCATCCAACAGGGTCGCGCCGCTGCGAGTGACGGCCCAGTGCACGGGGTCGGCGCGCATCCACACCGCTGGCCCGCGCTCGTCGCGGGCCGGCTCCGGGGGCACTGCGGCCTCGGCAACATCGTGCAGGCGGGTCAGCGCGGCCACCGGCAACTCGCGCCCGGCGCCGGGATGCAGGCCGAATAATTCCAGCAGCCGCCCCTCCGGAGACTCCGGCGCCAGGCGCCGGACGGCGGCGCGGGCCAGCAGGCTCTCCAGGGCGGGGAAGCGAGGCGCCGCCGCCGGCAACAGGCGCGGCGGCCCGAACAGCCCGGGAACGACCAGCGCCAACTGGCCTGGCAGGCGGCGGGACGGCAGTACGCGGTGCACGGGGGCGCAGGACGGCCGCCGGGCGGCGCTCAGCCGCGCGCGTACCGGGCGATGATGCGGCGAATCTCTTCGGGGTCGGGCGCCGCCCGGACGATATCCCCCTCCACCTGGCGGAGCGCGATGTCCGGGTCCTTGAGGCCATGACCGGTCAGCGTGCAGACCACGGTGCTCCCGGCGGCGATGCGCCCCTGGCGGCAATCGTCAATCAGGCCGGCCAGCGCCGCCGCCGAGGCCGGTTCGCAGAAGACGCCTTCCGCCGCCAGCAGCCTTTGCGCGGCCAGCAGTTCCTCGTCCTGGCAACAGGCGAACCAGCCCTGCGACTCGCGGCACGCCTGCCAGGCCAGGTCCCAGGACTGCGGCTTGCCGATGCGAATCGCCGTCGCCACGGTCTCGGGCGCCGCCACCGGCTCGCCGCCCACGAAGGGCGCGGCGCCGGCGGCCTGGTAGCCGCACATCCGAGGACAGGCGGAGATGGCCCCGTCGTCGCGGTACTCCCGATATCCCATCCAATAAGCCGATATGTTGCCGGCGTTGCCCACCGGCAGGCAGTGGTAATCCGGGGCGCGGCCCAGCACGTCCACGACCTCGAAAGCGGCGCTTTTCTGGCCCTGCAGACGCCAGGGGTTGACCGAGTTGACGACGGCAAGCTCTCCCGAGCGGGCCAGCTCCCGCACTATCTGCATCCCGTCGTCGAAGTTGCCTTGGATCTGCACCACCACGGCGCCGTGCATCAGCGCCTGGGCCAGCTTGCCGCGCGCGATCTTCCCCTCCGGGATCAGGACGAAGGCGGCGAGGCCGGCGCGCGCCGCGTAGGCGGCCGCCGAGGCGGAGGTATTGCCGGTAGAGGCGCAAACCACCGCCCGCTGGCCGGCGGCGAGGGCATGCGTCACCGCCAGAGTCATGCCGCGATCTTTGAAGGAGCCAGTGGGATTCAGCCCTTCGCACTTCGCATACAGCTCCAGTTCCACGCCCAGTCGTTCCGCGGCGCCCTCCAGGCGCAACAGCGGCGTGTCGCCCTCGCCCAGGCTGATCACCCGGGCGCCGGCGGGCACGGACAGCCGCTCCCGGTAACGCCGGATCACGCCGCCGCCCGGCGCCAGCCGCGGGGCCTGCACCGAGACGCTCACGCCAGGGTCTCCAGACGAATGCGGGCGATGTCTCCGGAGACGGCGTCCAGGCGGCGAATCTTTGCCAGCGCCCGGTCCATGCGCCCCTCCAGAACTTGCTGGGTCAGCAGAATCACCGGCACGCGCGCAGCGGAAGATGCCGGCTCCTTCTGCAGCACCGCCTCGATGCTGATCTGGAACTCTCCCAGGATTCCGGCCACCTGCGACAACACGCCGGGCCGGTCTTCGGCCTGCAGGCGCAGATAATAGGCGGTGGTCGCGCGCTCCATGTCCAGGACGGGGATGTCCTCCAGGGGCTCGAAGGCGAGATAGGGCACCTGCCGCTCGGGAGCGCCGCCCATCATGCGGCTGATGTCCACCAAATCGGCCACCACCGCCGAGGCGGTGGGCGCGCCGCCCGCGCCGGGGCCGTAATAGGCATTGGCGCCCAGGGCGTCGCCGTGCAGAAACACGGCGTTCATGGCGCCGCATACCCCCGCCAGCAAATGACTCCGCGGGACCAGCGTCGGGTGCACGCGCAACTCGATCCCCTCGGGCGAGCGGCGGGCGATCCCCAAGTGCTTGACGCAGTAGCCCAACTCCCGGGCGTAGGCGATATCCTCCGCCGCGATCCCCTCGATGCCCTCGCGGTAAACCCGGTCGAAGCGCAACGGGATGCCAAAGGCGATGGCGGCCAGGATCGTCAATTTGTGGGCAGCGTCGGTGCCCTCGATGTCGAAGCGCGGGTCGGCCTCGGCGTAGCCCAGGCGCTGGGCCTCGGCCAATATGTCGGCAAAACCGCCCCTGCTTTCGCCCATGGCGCTCAGAATGTAATTCGTCGTGCCGTTGATGATCCCGGCAAGCGAGGCGATGCGGTTGCCCGCAAGCCCCTCGCGGATGGCCTTGACGATGGGAATGCCGCCCGCCACGGCGGCCTCGAAGGCGACGACGACGCCGCGGCGCCGGGCGGCGGCAAAGATTTCGTCCCCGTGCAGAGCGATCAGCGCCTTGTTGGCGGTGACCACATGCTTGCCGTGCTCCAGCGCCTCCAGGACCCATTGCCGCGCCGGCGACAAGCCGCCCATCAGCTCGACCACCACATCTATTTCCCGGGCGGCGACCACCGCTCGCGAGTCGGCGACCAGTTCGATCCCGTCCGTAGCCACTGGCCGCTTGCGCCCCGGATCGCGAACGCAGGCGCAAGCGAGGACGATCTCGCGCCCCGCCCGGCGTCGAATCTCCTCGCGGTTGCGCCGCAGGACCTCCGCCGTGGCGCCGCCCACGGTGCCCAGCCCGAGCAGCCCTACTCGCAGCGGCGCCAACAGTCCCCCCCGGGACGAGCCCGGGTCCCGCCGCCGCGCACCGGCTATCCCCTCCCCGCCAGAGGCACCGCCCGCGGGCCGGCGTCGGCGCGCAGCATCTCCCGAATGCCGCGCACGGCCTGGCGGGTGCGGTGCGCGTTCTCGATCAGGGAAAAGCGCACATATCCCTCGCCGTACTCTCCGAAGCCCACGCCGGGAGAGACCGCCACCCGGGCCTGCAACAGCATTTTCTTGGCGAACTCCAGGGAACCCAGCGCGCGGCAGGACTCGGGTATGCGGGCCCAAACGAACATGGTCGCCCGCGGCTTCGCCACCGGCCAACCGGCGGCGTTCATGCCGTCGCACAGCACGTCGCGGCGCTTGCGGTACATCTCGCGCACCTGTTCCACGCAGTCCTGCGGCCCCTGCAGGGCGGCCAGGGCGGCCACCTGCACGGGAGTGAACAGACCGTAATCCATATAAGACTTCAGCCGCGCCAGGGCATGCACCAACTTGCGGTTGCCCACCATAAAGCCCACGCGCCAGCCCGGCATGTTGTAACTCTTGGACATGGTGAAGAACTCCACCGCCACCTCCCGGGCGCCCGGCACCTGCAGGATGGAAGGCGCCTGGTAACCGTCGAACACGAGGTCGGCGTAAGCCAGGTCCTGCACCACCCAGATCTTGTACTCCCGCGCCATCTCCACGACCCTCTCGAAGAACGGCGCCTCTACGCACAGCGTCGTCGGGTTGGAGGGAAAGTTGAGCAGCAGCAGCTTCGGGCGCGGCCAGCAGCGGTGAATTGCCTGCTCCAGTTCGGCGAAGAAATCGCTGCCCGAACCGATGGGCACGTGCCGCACGTCGGCGCCCGCGATCACATGACCGAAACAATGGATGGGATAGGCGGGATTGGGAATCAGCACCACATCGCCATGGTCCGCCACCGCCATCGCCAAGTGCGCCAGCCCCTCCTTCGAGCCCATGGTGACGATCGCCTCGGTTTCCGGATCCAATTCGACGTTGTAGCGGCGCCGGTACCATTGGCAGATGGCCTCGCGCAGGCGCAGAATGCCGCGCGAGGTGGAATAGCGATGGGTATCGAGACGGCGCGACACTTCGCTCAACTTCTCGATTACGTGACGCGGCGGCGGCTGGTCGGGATTGCCCATGCCGAAATCCACGATATCCTCCCCCCGCCGTCGTGCCGCCATCTTCAGCTCGTCAACGATGTGGAAGACGTAGGGGGGGAGACGCCCTACCCGCGCAAATTCCTCTCTATCCTCTGCCATTTTGGGTAAACTTGTCCGCGATCTTCCCGGCATTTTCGTTGCGTAACGTGCTAGTCTAGCATAGCCTCCCGGCAGGCGGCGAACAGGCAACGACAGTTGGGCGACGACGGCCGGCGACGAGGGCCGGCGCGACCACCGGCAGCGGAGCGCACAGGAAACGGAACATGACCCGAATCGCAGCGGTGCAAATGACCTCCACGGACCGCGTGGACGACAACCTGGCGGCGGCGGAGCGGCTGATATCCCAGGCCGCCGCCGACGGCGCCCGTCTCGTGTTGCTGCCGGAGAATTTCGCCTTCATCGGCCGCGGCGAAGAAGACAAGCTGCGCCACCGGGAGCGACCGGGCGACGGCGCGCTACAGCGCTTCCTGGGCGAAACCGCGCAGCGCCACGACATCTGGCTGGTGGCGGGCACCGTCCCGGTCGCCGGCAGGGAGCCGCGAAAAACGCTGGGACGCTGCCTGCTGTTCGACCCGGAAGGAAAGCGCGCGGCCCACTACGACAAGATCCACCTGTTCGACGTAGAAGTGAACGGAAAGGAGCGGCTGAGCTACCGGGAGTCCCTGGCCACGGAGGCCGGCAGCGAGGTCGTGGTGGTCCCGACGCCGCTCGCCAACATCGGCCTGTCGGTCTGCTACGACCTGCGCTTCCCCGAACTGTACCGCGCCATGCACCGCGACGGCGTACAGCTGATCTGCGTGCCCGCGGCCTTTACCGAACCCACCGGACGGGCGCACTGGCACTTCCTGCTGCGCGCCCGCGCGGTGGAAAATCTGTGCTACGTGCTCGCCGCCAACCAGGACGGGCGCCATGCCGACGGCCGGGCCACTTACGGACACAGCCTGATCGTCGATCCCTGGGGGCGAATCCTGGCGGAGGCGGAGGCCGGACCGGGCGTAGTGACGGCAGACATGGAGCTGTCCGGTCTGCAGGAAATGCGGGAACGGTTCCCCGCGCTGAACCATCGGAGGTTGTCGTTATGAGCGCCGCGAAAGAGTTTATGAACAAGGACCGGGCGCTGCAGATCGCCCGCAAGCGACTGCTGGCGCCGGCAGGGCTGGCCGAGACCGAGTTGGAACGGACGCTGGGGCGCATCATGCGCGGCGGCATAGACTCCGGCGAATTGTATTTCGAGTCCGCGCGCTCGGAGTCCTGGCGCCTCGAAGACGGCGCTGTCAAGGACGCCAGCTACGACTTGAGCGAGGGCGTGGGGGTGCGGGCCGTCCGGGGCAGCCGCACCGGACTCGCCTACTCCGACGAGATCCTGCCAACGGCCTTGCTGCGCGCCGCCGGCACGGCGCGCGGCATCGCCGCCGGCACCCGCGGCGGCCGTCTCCAGGCATGGAAACGGCAGCAGGCGCCGGCGCTGTACCCCGACGGCGATCCGCTCGCCTCCCTGGACACCGAGGCGAAACTCGGCCTGCTGCGACGACTGGATGCCGAGGCGCGCGCCATGGACCCGCGGGTGCAGCAGGTGTTCCTGGGACTGAGCGGTTCCCATACCACCATTCTGGTCGCCGACAGCGACGGCACGCTACAGGCCGACATACGCCCCCTGGTGCGCCTCAACGTGAGCGTGCTGGTCGAACAGAAGGGCCGCCGCGAGCGCGGCAGCTCCGGCGGCGGCGGACGTTTCGGCTACGACTACTTTCTGCAAGAGGGGCGCGCCTCCGGCTACGTCAAAGAGGCGGTGGAATCGGCCCTGGTCAATCTGGAAGCCGAGGCGGCGCCGGCAGGCGCCATGCAGGTCGTGCTGGGCCCCGGCTGGCCCGGCATTCTCCTGCACGAAGCGATCGGACACGGCCTGGAAGGCGACTTCAACCGCAAGCGCATCTCCGCCTTCAGCAACCGCCTCGGCGAGCGGGTGGCCTCCCCTGCCTGCACCATCGTGGACGACGGCACCATACCCAACCGCCGCGGCTCGCTCGCCGTGGACGACGAGGGAACGCCTGCCGAGTGCACCGTGCTGATCGAGCGCGGCATCCTGCGCGGCTACATGCAAGACAAGCTGAACGCCAAGCTCATGGGAATGCGGCCCACCGGCAACGGCCGCCGCGAGTCTTACGCCTGCCTGACCATACCCAGGATGACCAACACCTACATGCTGGCCGGCGAGCATGCGCCGGAAGAGATCATCGCCTCCGTGGAGCGCGGGCTGTACGCCACGCAGTTCGGCGGCGGCCAAGTGGACATCACCAACGGCAGGTTCGTATTCAGCGCCAGCAGCGCCTTCCTCATCGAGCGCGGCAAAGTGACCCGCCCGGTGAAGGGCGCCACCATCATCGGCAACGGCCCGGAGGTGCTCACCCGCATCGCCATGGTAGGCAACGACCTGGCACTGGACAAGGGCATCGGCGTCTGCGGCAAAGAGGGACAATGCGTGCCCGTGGGAGTCGGCCAGCCCACCCTGCGCATAGACGGCATTACCGTCGGCGGCACCCGAATCGCCGGCGCCGACTGACGGCGCGCGCTTCGACAAGGCCCTTGGCCCGGGAGCCGCGATAGAATGGCGCCATGACGCAGGCGAACATTGAGTTGTTGCGCGCCCTGCGCGAGGCGGGCGCGTCCGAGGAGGCGGCGACGGCGGCGGCGCAGTCCGTGGCGCCGGGCGACCAGCTGGCGACGAAGGCGGACTTGGAGGCCCTGGAGGCCCGGCTGGAGGCCCGGCTGACTTGGCGGATGGTGGGGCTGGCGGCTGTCGGGATCGCCATTCTGAAGCTGACCTGACTGCACTATTCAAACGCGGCGCGCGCGAATCCCGCCTGCTGCCCCGCCTGCTGATGCAGGTTGCCGGGGTGCCTGGAGAACCCGTCTATGAAGTCGGCGGAGTCATGCCGCGGCGGAGATAGCGCCAGGCAAGCCAGGCGCCTGCCAGGCTGGCCAGGGCGGCGCACTGGAAGCTCTGCTCCGGGCCGAGGCTGCGCCATGCCCAGCCGCCGCAGAGGCTGCCCGCCGCCAGGCCGGCGCCGAAACTGACGCTGCTGTAGAGGGCCTGGCCGCGACCCAGGTGCGGCTCCGGGAAGAAGCGGCACACGAACTGGATGGCCGCCGCATGGTGCGCGCCGAAGCTGGCGGCGTGCAGCAGTTGGGCGAACAGCAGCACCGGCAGCGAATCCGCCAGGGCGCCGACCAACAGCCAGCGCAAGGCGGCGAGCAGCAAGGCGGCGAGCAACAGGCGGCGCGGCCCCAGCCGCGTCAATACGCGATGCATCACGGTGTAGGCGCATACCTCGGCGAGCACCGCCACGGCCCACAGTTGACCGATCAAGCCGGGGAGATACCCGCGCTCCTGCAGAAACAGCGAGTAATAGACGTAGTAGGGGCCGTGGCTGGCCTGCATCAGAAAGCAGACGGCCAGCAGGGCCAGAACGGGAGGCCGCCGCAGGACGGCGCACAGGGGCGTGGCCATGTCCGCGGGGCGGCCCGCGGGGCAACCGTTTTCGCCCGCCGCCCACGGCAGCATCCCGCTCAAAGCCAACACAGAGAGCAGCAGGCACATCATGATCGCGGGCAGGCTGGCCACGCCGGCGGCCTGGAACCAGAGTCCCAGCGCCCACACCGACACCAGAAAACCGATGGAACCCCAGATGCGCACCCGAGTATAGCCATAGCCGGCAACGCCGAGCTGGCGAAAGGTGGCTGCCTCCACCATCGGCAGCGGCCCGGTCCAGAAAGCGCCGAACAACAGCAGCAGCAACAGGTAGTCTCGGTAAGAGTCCGCGAGGAAGAAGCCGGCGAAACTCAGACAGGCGCCCAGGGTCAGCATACGGATCGCCGCCACCCGGTTGATTTGCAGACGCTCGGCCAGCCAGGCCCAGACGTTGGGCATAACGCTCTTGGTGGCAATCAAAACGGCGGCCAGCAGGCTGATGGCGAAGGCGTCGAAGCCTTGCCGTTTCAGGTACAGCGGCCAGTAGGGGAGCAGGCAACCCAGGACGGCGAAGTAGAAGCAGTAGTAACCCGACAGCCTCCAGTGCGGAAACCCGGCGGGCAGGACGCCGCCGGGCGTCGCGCCAGCCGCGGCGTCGGCCGCTCCGGAAGCGCCCGTAGGGGCTCTCAATCGCGCCCGCCGCCGGTGCCGGTCGCGCTTGCGCCCAGTGCGGGGGTCCGCGAGCGCACGTCCAGGTTCTGGGCGCGGTGGCGCATGGCGTGGTCCATCAGCACCAGGGCCAGCATCGCCTCGGCGATGGGCGTGGCGCGGATGCCCACGCAGGGATCGTGGCGGCCAGTGGTGGCCACCTCCGTCGCCAACCCGCCCGTGTCCACCGTCCGCCCCGGCACGCGGATGCTGGAGGTGGGCTTGAGCGCGATGCCGACCACAATGTCCTGGCCCGTAGAGATGCCGCCCAGCACCCCGCCGGCATGGTTGCTCAAAAAGCCCCTGGGGCTCATCTCGTCGCGATGCTCGGTGCCGCGCTGGCCGACGGCGGCGAAGCCGGCGCCGATCTCTACGCCTTTGACCGCGTTGATACTCATCAGCGCCTTGGCGATATCCGCGTCCAAACGGTCGAACACCGGCTCGCCCCAGCCTGGCGGCACCTGCTCGGCCACCACGTTGACGCGCGCGCCCACCGAGTCGCCCTCCTTCCACAGCGCCTGCATGTACTCTTCCAGCTCCCGGACCCGCCCCGGGTCGGGGCAGAAAAAGGGATTGCGCGCCACCTCGTCCCAGTCCTGCAGTTGCAGACGAATTGGGCCCAGTTGCGCCAGATAGCCGCGAATACGGACACCGTATCGCTGCCGCAGGTATTTCTTGGCAATCCCCGCCGCCGCCACGCGGGCACAGGTCTCGCGCGCCGAGGCGCGGCCGCCGCCGCGGTGGTCGCGGCGGCCGTATTTTTGCTGGTAGGCGTAATCGGCGTGGCCGGGGCGGAACCGGTCGCGCAGCTTGGAATAGTCTCGCGGCCGGGCGTCCTCATTTTCGATCAGCAGCCCGATGGGCGTCCCCAGGGTCGCGCCCTCGGCCACGCCGGAGAGGATCCGCACCCGGTCGCCTTCCCGCCGCTGCGAGACATAGCGGGAACTGGCCGGACGGCGCCGGTCCAGATCGTTCTGCAAGTCCGCCTCGGCGAGCTCCAGCCCCGGCGGACAACCGTCCACGATACAACCGTAGGCGGGGCCGTGGCTTTCGCCAAAAGTGGTGACTGCGAACAGGGTGCCGAAGGTGTTGCCCGACATGGCAACAGTATAGTCTCGAACCGCGATTCCTGCGCAGCTTCGCAAAA
>JAPPQA010000057.1 GCA_028817255.1 Gammaproteobacteria bacterium
GGGCGCAGCGGGTGCGCGGACCGCACCCGCGCCCGCGCCGGCGACCGCGGATGCGGACCGACGCGCCCTGGAACGGCTGCTTGGCAGACTGGACGACGTCAAGCGGCGCCTCGGGGAGCGGAGGGCCGAGGCCGCCGCGCTGCAGCGGCGCAAAAAAAATCTGGAGATCCGCCTGGCGGCGGAACGGGAGCGCTTATCCGCGCACCTGGCGGGCAGGGAACCGGGTTACGGGCAAAACGGCGCCCTGCGAGGGCTCCTGGAACTGGTGCTGGAAATGATCCTCGCCACCGAAAAGGCGGACGCGGCGCGGCAGGAAATGCACCGGGTCGAACAGCAGTATCTAGAGATACTGGACGCCTATCTGGCCCACCGCGGCCCCGGACAGCGGCCCGCCGCGCGCCCCGACAGCACTGTCGCGGCCCCGGCCCCGGAGACCCAGGAGACCTTGCAGCAAGGCGAGGCCGAATTGCCGATGCTGATCGCCGAACTGCAAGGGATCGAAGTGCCTGCCCGCACGCCGACTTCATTCAGCGAACTCCGCGGCAAGCTGCAATGGCCGGTGACGGGCGAGTTCGAAAACCGCTTCGGCGAACGCAAGGGGAACGGCCCGCTGAGCTGGGAAGGAGTCTCTATCCGCAGCGATGCCGGCGAATCCGTCCATGCCGTAAGCAACGGCCAGGTCGTATTCTCCGGCTGGTTCCAGCACATGGGGATGCTGGCCATCCTGGACCACGGCGAAGGCTACATGAGCCTCTACGGGCATAACAAAACGCTGTCGCGCAAGATCGGAGAGTGGGTCCAGCGCGGGGATGTCATTGCCAGCACCGGGAACACGGGCGGCGACCGGGTGCCCGGTCTATACTTCGAGATCAGACATTGGGGAATACCCGTCGATCCTTCGCTGTGGTGCCGGCAATCCGCCGCGGAGCGGCGGCGCCCCGTCCCTTGAACCTGCGCCCTAAATCCGGCACCATGAACCGAATCATGAACCCAGCGGCACAGAACCCGGCCCCGAAGGGCCGCTGTCGGCGGGCCGCCATTGCGGCCTGCGTTGCCTGCCTGGCCGGCGTTTTTGCCTGTCGCGCCGTCGGCGACGAAACCGAGATGCAGGCGGAACCCCTGCCGCTGGACATGTTGCGCGCTTTCGCCGAAGCGTTTGTCCGGATCAAACGCGACTACGTAGAACCCGTAGATGACGAACAGCTGCTCGAGTACGCCATTCGCGGAATGACGTACGGGCTGGATCCTCATTCCGCCTACCTGGAGCCGGAGTCCTACCGCCACCTGCATGAGGGTACGGTGGGCCGCCAATTCGGGGGCTTGGGCCTGCAAGTTGACATGAAGAACGGCCGGATCGTGATCGTGGCGCCGATCGAGGATACGCCGGCCGACCGCGCCGGGCTGCACAGCGGGGACGTCATCGTCGAGATTGACGGCAAATCCGCTAAAGGGCTGCAACTGCAGGAGGCCGTCAAGATCATGCGCGGCCGGCCGGGCACCCGTCTGAGCCTGACCGTCCTGCGCGAAGGCAGCGAGGAACCCCTGACCTTCGAGATCAAGCGCGACGTGATCCGCCTGAAGAGCGTGAAGCGGCGGCTCCTGGAACCCGGCTACGCGCTGCTGCGGATCACGCATTTCCAGGAACGCACCGCCCGGGACCTGGTGGAGGCGCTGGAAAAACTGCGCCACGAAAGCGACATCCCCCTGGAGGGGGCAATACTGGACCTGCGAAACAATCCGGGGGGCATCCTCAATGCCGCCGTGGCGGTCTCGAGCTTGTTCCTGAAAAGCGGCACCATTGTCTCTACCGAGGGGAGGCGGGCAGACGCCAACCTGAGCTTCAACGCCAAACCGGACGACGTGCTGAAGGGCCGCCCGCTGGTGGTGCTGGTCAACCGCGGCTCGGCATCGGCATCGGAGATCGTCGCCGGGGCGTTGCAAGATCACGGGCGGGCGCCGATCCTGGGAGAGAAGACTTTCGGCAAAGGCTCCGTGCAGTCCATCCTGACTATGAAGAACGAGACGGCGCTCAAGCTGACCACCGCCCATTACTACACGCCGAACGGGCGCTCGATCCACGAACAGGGGATCGTGCCGGATTTCGTCTCCAACGAGGCGGGACACGCCCGGCCGTCGGAACTGGACCCGGGCGAAGATCCCCAGATCCAGAGGGCGCTCGAAAAGCTGAAGGTCATGTACCTCGTCTATAAGCAACAGCAAGAGCAAAGTTCCTGAACCGCGGGCGGCGACGCGAACGACGCAACATGAGCAACGTACTGGTACCGCTGGCGGACGGCTTCGAGGATATCGAGGCGATTACCGTCATAGACGTGCTCCGCCGGGCGGGCGTACAGGTCACCACCGCCAGCGTCTCCCCGGAGCGGGAGGCGCATTCCAGCCATGGGATCGGGGTGGCGACGGACCAGACGCTGACAGAGGCTATGGACGACGCCTACGACATGATCGTATTGCCCGGAGGTCTGCCCGGCGCGGACACCCTGAAAAAAGACCCCCGCATCCGCTCCCTGTTGCAGACCATGAACCGGGAAGGGAAGCATATCGCCGCCATTTGCGCGGCCCCCGCCGTACTGGCCGACGCAGGACTGCTGCAAGGAAGGACGGCCACCTCCTACCCCGGCTGCCTGAGCCAGTGGCAGGACGCGGGCGTCTCCCTGCGGGAGGCGCCGGTGGTCGCGGACGGAAAGATTATTACTTCGCGCGGGCCGGGCACGGCCATGGATTTCGCCCTGGCCCTGGTCGAGGCGTTGCTGGGCAACGACAAGCGCAGCGAGGTCGCGGCCGCGCTGCTCGCCCCCACTGCCGCCGCCGGCCATGGGGCGGCAATTGCCTGAAGCCATGCGCGCGCACCGCCATGGGCAGCCCCGCCGGCATCCACGGCACGGGACAGCGCGCATAGCGGCATATGCGGCGGCGACCGTCCTGGCGTCCCTCATCGCGCTGCCCCGCGCCGCCGCGGAAGATGCGGTGCAGGAGTCGGAGAAACAGCGGTTCCGACTGGTGCGCCTGGTCGAGGGACTGGAGAATCCCTGGGGAATGGCCTTCCTCCCGGGCGGCGGCTTCCTGATCACCGAGCGCCCCGGCCGCTTGCAACTGGTATCGCCGCAAACCATGCGCCCCGAACCCGTCACGGGGTTGCCGGAGGTCTTCGCGTCCGGCCAGGGCGGGCTGCTGGATGTCGCGCTGCACCCGCACTTCCAGCAGAATCGCCTGGTATATATCTCCTACTCGGCGGGCGGCCTGATCGGCAAAGGAACCGAGGTGGCCCGCGGCCGCCTGCTCGGACAACAGCTCGAAGACCTGGAGGTGATCTTCCAGGCGCAGCCCAAACAACTCGGCAGCCGCCACTTCGGCTCGCGGCTCCTGTTCTCTCCCGACGGAATGCTGTTCATCAGCCTGGGGGACCGCGCCGACCCCCCCAGCGCCCAGGATCTGGGACAGCATCCGGGGAGCATCATCCGCGTCCGGGACGACGGCAGCGTGCCAGAGACCAACCCCTTCGTCCGGCGCCAGATCGCGCTGCCCGAGATCTACAGTTACGGCCACCGCAACGTGCAGGGGATATTCTGGCAACAGGACGCGGACCTGCTATGGACGCACGAACACGGCCCCATGGGCGGCGACGAACTGAACCTGGTGCAGGCGGGCCGCAATTACGGCTGGCCTGTCATCACCTACGGCGTGAACTACGGCACCGGCACCGCCATCGGCGAGGGAATAACGCACCAGGAAGGGATGGAACAGCCGAAATATTATTGGGTGCCGTCCATCTCCCCTTCCGGACTGCTCCTGTACACGGGGGAGCGCTTTCCGGGCTGGCGGGGCAACCTGTTCATCGGTTCGCTCAAGTTCTCGCTGCTGGTCCGGCTGGAGTTGCAGGGCGAGGAGGTGGTGCGCGAAGAACGGCTGCTCCAAGGGCACGTGGGCAGGGTTCGGGATGTCCGGCAGGGACCGGACGGCCTAATCTACCTGCTGACGGACGAATCCAGGGGAATGCTGGCCCGGCTGGAGCCGGTAGCGCCAGACGAATGAGTTGAGGCCGCCGGCGCCGCCTCTCCCGCCCCGCCGCTTGTTTCCGCCTCCCCCGTCTCGCATCCCGCGCCAGCGGAGGCCGCAAACCGCCTGCCTACGTACTGTTCCACGATCCGCTCGAACTCCGCCGCGATGCCGTCGCCGCGCAGGGTGGCCACCTTTTTGCCCTCGACGAAGACCGGCGCGACCGGGTCCTCGCCGCGGCCCGGCAGGCTAATCCCCACGTCTGCCTGCCGGCTCTCGCCGGGGCCGTTCACCACGCAGCCCATGACCGCCAGGCTCATGCGCTCCACGCCCGGGTAATGCTCCCGCCATACCGGCATCCGGCGGCGCACGAAGGACTGGAGGCTGGCCGCCAACTCCCGGAAAAAACTGCTGGAGGTGCGGCCGCAACCGGGGCAAGCGATTACCAGAGGCGCGAAGGAGCGCAACCCCATGGTCTGCAACAATTCCTGGGCGACCGTCACCTCCCGCGTGCGGTCCTCGCCCGGCGCGGGGGTCAAAGAGATGCGGATCGTATCTCCGATCCCCTCCTGCAACAGCACTGCCAGCGCAGCTGTCGAGGCGACAATCCCCTTCGAGCCCATACCCGCCTCCGTCAACCCCAAATGCAAGGGATAATCGCAACGGGCGGCGAGCCGGCGGTACAGCGAGATCAGGGGCTGTACGCTGCTTACCTTGCAGGACAGCACGATCCGATCATGCGGCAACCCCAATTCCTCCGCCCGCCGCGCGCTCTCGAGCGCGGATGCGAGCACCGCCTCGCCCATCACCTCGCCAGCCTCGCGCGGCTTGGACGAACGGGCGTTCCGGTCCATCATCCGGGTCAGCAGTTCGCGGTCCAGGCTGCCCCAGTTGACGCCGATGCGGATCGCCTTCCCGTGCTCCGCCGCCTGCTCAATCAAGGCGGCGAACTGCCGGTCGCGCTTGGCGCCGAAGCCCACGTTGCCGGGATTGATCCGGTACTTCGCCAGGGCCCGCGCGCAGTCCGGGTGCCGGGACAGCAGCCGGTGCCCGTTGTAATGAAAATCCCCCACCAGGGGCGCCGTACAGCCCTGCCGATCCAGCAATTCGCGGATGCGCGGCACCTGCGCCGCCGCCCGCTCCGTATTCACGGTGATACGCACCAGTTCGGAGCCAGCCGTCGCCAATTGCAGAACCTGCCGCGCCGTCGCCGCCGCGTCCTCCGTATCGGTATCGGTCATGGACTGCACCACCACGGGCCGCCCGCCGCCGAGGGTCACATTCCCGACCCGGACGGCAACGCTGCGCCGCCGCGGAGGCAAATTCGTCCGCCCTTCCGGTTCCGTCGCCCGCTCCATCGCCTGCTCCTCCATCGCCTGCTCCATTGCTATGCCGCCCCCCGCGCTGCCATCGGCTCCCGGGCCGCGGTCTTCCATGCGCCGGCGCGCATCACGGCGCGCATCACGAAGACGCTCCGTTCTGAAGTCGCCCAGACATCCGCCACCGTCACGCCGTCCGCATCGCGCCATCGCGCGCCCGCCAGATGCGCGCCCGCCCTGCGCCCGCCGTCATGAGAGCCGCACCAGCACCAGCGCCAGCAAGACATACACCGGCACGATCAGCCCGACCATCCGCCAAGTAAGCCGCGCCTCCAGTTGCGCGATATCGGCCCTGGTTGCCGTGTCCCCGACGGCAGCCACCTATTGCGCCGCCGCCCTGGCCTTGTCATCCGACGCGCCCGCGTCCTGGAGCGCGTCCAGCAGTTCCATGTTGGCCTGTGTCATTGCCGCGCCCGCTACTCTTTCGCCCCGGCAGCGCGCAAGAGCCGCGCGACATCGGCTTGGCTTTGCCGCGCCGCCATGCGCAGGGGCGTAATCCCGTCCTTGTTCCGCTTGCTCATCTTCATCGTCTCGCCTCCCCGACGCCGCTGGCCCGCTCCATGGCGGCGCCATCGGCGGCATGGCGCACCATGCCCTGCAAAGAGGAGTTGACCGTACCACGTTTCCCGCCCCTTCTCCATGCTCGGCGGCCCGCCTGCTCCCCGCCTCCCGCACGCCAGCCGGGCTGCCGCGGCGGCGCCTGCCGGCCGCCGGCGCGCCGCCCACCCCTTCCCTCTCCGTCACCGGCCGCCGCCGGCGAGCGCCATCCCGATCCGATTCGGATTTATAAGATATAATGCGTGGCCGGAGGAGGAATCCTTCTCTCCCCAGGGGAAAACGAGGAAAGAAAAGGACGATGCTGGAGGGCGCCCGTAAAACAGAAGCCACGAGCTCCTCCTGCCGGCGGCCGACGGAGACGGGCCGTTGACGGCGGGAAAGGCCGAGCGACAGATACTGAAGATCCTGGAGGGTACCGCCCGTATCTTCGACCAACAGGGCTGCTGGACTCGCTACTACCTCGCGCGGGACAAAGACGATAAGGAAGTGGCGATCGGCGCTGCCGAGGCGACGAAGTTCTGCCTGACCGGCGCTGTGTGGAAGAGCCAGCTCAACCTGAAGGGCAGCGACGGGGCGCGCCATGGCGCGATTCGGTTTCTCAACTACGTCTGCCGGGCCACCTACGGCAAGGGTCTGGAAAAACACGGCACCCCCCAGGACATACAGGAATTCGCCTGGTTCCCGGCGTCTTACGTCAACGACACGCTGCTAAACAACATCGGCGAAGTGCGCAATATCCTGCGCAGCGCCACGAAGGCCCTGCAAAAACATATTCAACAGACGGAAAAAGTGGATGCAACCGTGGCAGTGCCGCCGCCCCCAAAACCGCGCCCAAAACCGGCGCCGGCGCCGGCAACCGCCGACGAGGCGGCGCCGGACGACGAGGCGCTGGACGACGAGGGGCTCATGATCCAGGTGGTGCCCAAGGACCGGCAACCGGGCGAGGCGGCGGAATCGGAAGCGCAGGAACAGGAAGAGGAAAAGCTCGCCTTCGATCTGCCGGAAATCGAAGTAGATCTGGAACTGGAACTGGACGACTCCGATCCCAAGGAATAGGGGCACGGACAACAGGGGCACGGGCGGGCCGGAATCGTCCCCCAGCGGCGGCGGGCCGGGGCGGCGCCGCACTCCCCCTCCCGGCGTCACACCGCATCGAACCGCATAAACCGCATAAGGGGAACCGCGCTTGGCCGAGACCGTACTGCCGTCTCTCGCGGCGATCGGCATTCTGGGGATCGCCTGCCAATGGCTGGCTTGGCGGCTGCGCCTGCCGGCCATTCTGTTTCTGCTGCTCGGCGGAATCCTGGCGGGCCCGGTAACGGGAGTCCTGGACCCGGACACCCTGCTCGGCGACCTGCTGTTCCCGATCGTTTCCCTGTCCGTCGCCGTCATCCTGTTCGAGGGCGGCCTGACGCTGCGCTTCGACCAGATCCGGGGGCTGACCGCCGTCGTCCGCAATCTGGTGACCGTCGGCGCCCTGCTGACCTGGCTGCTGGTCGCCCTGGCAGGGCACTTCCTGTGCGGCCTGCCGGGCGAGCTGGCCCTGCTGTTCGGCGCCATCTCCGTGGTGACCGGTCCGACGGTCATCATACCGATGCTGCGCACGGTGCGGCTTACCGCCCGGCTGGCGCGCCTGCTGCGCTGGGAGGGAATCGTAATTGACCCCATCGGCGCGTTGCTGGCGGTGGTGGTATTCGACTTTGTCGCCGCCCGCTACGGCGCCGCCCCCGGGGGCGCGACCGCGGACGCCCTGCTTGCCTTCGGCGCCATCCTGGCAACCGGCGCCGTGCTGGGGCTGGCCGCGGGCGCCGCCACCGGCTGGGTCCTGCAACGCCGTCTGATCCCGGAATACCTGCGCAATCTCTTCGTGCTGACAGCGGTGGTCGCCTTGTTCGTCGTCGCCGACGCCATCGAAAAGGAGGCCGGCCTGCTGGCGGTCACCCTGATGGGCATCACGTTGGCGAATATGCCGGATGCGGAACTGGAAGACATCGCGCACTTTAAGGAGCACGTCAGCCTGATGCTGGTGTCCACCCTGTTCATCCTGCTGGCCGCCCGGATCGAGTTCGACCCGTTCCTGGAGCTGGGATGGGCAACATTGGCCATCCTGTGCCTGCTGGCATTTCCCATCCGCGCCGTCTCCGTAGCCGCCTCGACCTGGGGCTCCGACCTCTCCTGGCGGGAACGCGCCCTGCTGTCGTGGATCTCCCCGCGGGGGATCGTAGCGGCTGCGGTATCGGCCGCCTTCGCCCTGCGCCTGGAAGAAATCGGCTACGCCGAGGGCGGGCTGCTGGTGCCTCTGGTACTGGTATTGATCCTGTTCACGGTGATCGTGCAGGGACTCACCGCCGGCGCCGTGGCCTCCTGGCTGGGCGTAACCGAACCGGATCCCCGCGGCGCCCTGATCCTGGGCGGCGGCATCGTAGGCCGCAGGATCGGCAAGGCCCTCAGCGAACAGGGCATCCCGGTCCTTTTGGCGGACAGCGACTGGGACAATATCCGGCAGGCGCGCATGGAGGGGTTGCCGGTCTATTACGGCAACGCCCTGTCCGAACACGCGGAAGAGAACATGGACCTCAGCGGGCTCGGGCACGTGCTGGCCCTGTCGGGACGCCCTCACCTGAATGCCCTGGCCGCCCTGCGCTTCCGGCGCGAATTTGGGCCGGACAAGGCATACGAGCTGCAATCCGCCGCCGACGCGCAGGCGCCCGAATCCCCCAGCGCCAAGCACCGGGTATCGGCCAGGCACCGGGGGCGGCGCCTGTTCGCCGAGCAAATCTCCTACGCCACCCTGGCGCCCCGTCTGCGTGGCGGGGCCGAGATTCGCGCCACTCCCCTGAGCGAGGAATTCGGTTTCGCCGACTACCGGGAAAAATTCGGCGAATCCTGCATCCCCTTGTTCGCCCTGGATGCCAACCGGCGGTTGCGCGTCTTCCATGCCGACGAAGAGCTCAAGCCGGAGCCCGGCTGGATCGTGCTGGGCCTGCGCGATCCCGGCGATGCGGACTAGCCGTTACACAATCGAGGGAAGAAAATTGGCCCCGTTTGCCGACCCTTCCCTGCTGCTTCAGCTTTTCCGGCAGTGCGGATTCTTGGCGGCGCGTCTCTCTCTTGAACCGCTATTCTTGCGGAGGCACAGGGTCCCGTTCGATTGCGTAACGGCTGGGAAGCCGCCGCGCTCAGCCTTCCGACGGCTCGGCCTTGGCGGCCTTGTCCTTTGGGGCCACCGCGATGTCCAGCCCGCTTATGAGCAAATCGAGCTTGGCATCTATCGCGGCGATGCTCTTGCCGTTTGCGGCGATCTCCTTGCCGAGCTCCACC
>JAPPQA010000058.1 GCA_028817255.1 Gammaproteobacteria bacterium
TGCTGGCGCTGCTGGCCTGGGCCATGCTGGGCGGGTGGGAGTTGCAGCTGCCCGCCGCCTGGCGCGACAGGCTGGATTCCTGGGGCAGGCGGGAATCCCGGGGCGGCCTGCGGGGGGCGGGGGCCATGGGGGTTTTGTCGGCGCTGATGGTGGGGCCCTGCACGGCCCCGCCGCTGTTTGCCGCCCTTGCCTTCGCCAACCTCTACGGGGATCCCCTGCTGGGAGGGATGGCGCTGGGCGCGATGGGGCTGGGCCTGGGAATGCCGTTGCTGCTGATAGGCGGCACGGCAGGCGCCCTGTTGCCGCGGGCCGGGCCGTGGATGACGGTGGTCCGAAAAGCCTTCGGCGTCGCCATGCTGGGGCTGGCCCTGTGGTTCCTGGGGCAGTTGCTTCCCGGGCCGCTGACCCTGTTCCTGTGGGCCATGCTGCTGATTACCACGGCGGTCTTCCTGGGCGCCCTGGACCCGTTGCCGGACCGGGGCAAGTGGCCCCGGCTGGGGAAGGGGCTGGGCCTGGGAATGCTGTTTTACGGCGCGGCTTTGATCGTGGGGGCGGCGGGCGGCAACGGCGACTTGCTGCGGCCGCTGGCAAACTTCGGCGGCGGCGAAAAGGCCGCCGCGGAACACCCGGGCCTGGATTTTCGGCGCGTGCGCGATGTCGCCGAATTGGACAGCAGTTTGCAGGCGGCCGCCCGGCAGGGCCGCGCCGTGATGCTCGATTTTCGCGCCGACTGGTGCGTGGTATGCAGACAGTTGGAGCGGGAAACCTTTACCGACCCGCGGGTGCGGGATGCGCTGCGGCAGGCCGTGTTGTTACAGGTGGATGTGACCGCCTACGACGAGGCGGACCGGTTGCTGCTCGAGAAATTCGGCTTGCTGGGGCCGCCGGCCCTGCTGTTTTTCGGAGACGACGCGCGCGAGCGCGATTCGTACCGCATCTACACCTTCCTCGGGGCCGAGGAGTTCGTCCTGCATGTCCGGCAGGCGCTTGCCTCATGAGGAACGGTTGGCTCTGGTGGAGCCTGCCGGCGACGGCGCTGCTGTCCGCCGCCCTGGGGTTCTCCCTGCGCGCGTGGCTCGAACCCGGCTGGCGCGGCGCGGACCCGGTGCCGGCACTGGGCAAGCCGCGCCCCGATTTCCGCCTGCCGGACCTGGAGGGGCGCATGCACACTCCGGCGGAATGGGACGGCAAGGTGCTGGTGGTGAATTTCTGGGCCAGTTGGTGCCTGCCCTGCCGGGAAGAGATACCCGAGTTCATTGCCTTGCAGGAAAAATACGAGACCCGGGGGCTGCGGTTCGTGGGCATTGCCATTGACCAGGCCCAGAACGCCCGGGATTTCTCCGCGCAGCTGGAGATCAACTACCCGGTGCTGATCGGCGGGCTGGAGGCTGTGCAGGTGGCCGAGGCGTACGGAAACCGCGTGGGCGGCTTGCCTTATACTGTCATCGTCTCTCGTTCCGGCGAGATCGTGTTCTCGCGCTGGGGCAGGTTGCACGGTCCGGAAGCCGAGAAACAGTTGTTGCGCTGGCTGTGACCGGCCCGGCGCCCGCGAATACGAACCGAATATATATGACCCGAACATGGAACGAACGAAGAAAATTCTGGTGCTCGGCGGCCCCAACCTGAACCTGCTGGGGCAACGCGAGCCGGAAATTTACGGCAAAGGCTCGCTGGACGAGATCCACTCCCGCCTGCGCCAGCAGGCGGCCGAATGCGGCGTGCGGCTGGATTGTTTTCAAAGCAACGCCGAGCACGAGTTGATCGAGCGCATTCAGGCCGCCGGGCAGGAGGGCTGCGATGCCATCATTATCAATCCCGGCGCCCTGACCCATACCAGCATCGCGCTGCGGGACGCCTTGCTGGCGGTGGCCATTCCCTTTATCGAGGTGCATATCTCGAACCCGCTCTCCCGCGAGGCGTTCCGCCGCCGTTCGTATCTGTCCGATATCGCATTCGGCCTGATCTGCGGGATGGGACAGATCGGCTACGAATTGGCGCTCGCCGCATTGCACCGGCACTGGGCGGGCGACTGAAAACGAAAGGGAAAGGAAAGGGAAAGGAACCCTCGCGGCCAATGGATATACGCAAAATCAAAAAACTGATCCAGTTGCTGGAACAGTCGGAAATCACCGAACTGGAATTGCGCGAGGGCGAAGAGCAGGTGCGCATCAGCCGTCAAGGCAGGGAAACGACGGCGGCGGCGGCGACGGCGCGCCCCGCCGCGGCAGACGCGAATGCGGGCGCCGGCGGCGCGCCCCCGGGCGCGGAGGCGGAAGCGGATCCGAGGCAACATATCTTTCGGGCGCCCATGGTCGGCACGTTCTACGCCGCGCCCGCGCCGGACGAGAAGCCCTTCGTCCACTCGGGGCAGACGGTCAAAAAGGGCAATGTGCTTTGCATCATCGAGGCGATGAAGGTAATGAATCACATCGAGGCCGATACCGACGGCGTGGTGGAAAAGGTGTTCGTGGCAAGCGGCGACCCCATCGAATACGGCGAGCCTCTGTTCGCGATCCGCAAGTGATTTTCGCGCCCGGGCCGGCGCCGGAGAGGGCGCGCCTCGCCAAGCTCCGATGCCATAGCTGAAGCGCCGATGTTCAATAAACTGGTTATCGCCAATCGCGGGGAGATCGCCCTGCGGATCCTTCGCGCGTGCTGGGAACTGGGGGTCAAGACCGTGGCGGCGCACTCGGAGGTGGACCGCGATCAAAAGCATGTGCTGATGGCCGACGAGACCGTCTGCATCGGGCCGGGCCCGGCGCCGCAAAGCTACCTGAATATTCCCGCGTTGCTCAGCGCCGCCGAGGTTACCGATGCCGAGGCGATTCACCCGGGATACGGATTCCTGGCGGAGAACGCCACCTTCGCGGAACAGGCGGAGAGCAGCGGTTTCGTGTTCGTCGGGCCGCGCCCGGAAACCATTCGCGTCATGGGCGACAAGTTGAGCGGGATCGCGGCAATGAAAAAGATCGGGATCTCCTGCGTGCCGGGCAGCAACGGCGCGCTGCCGGCGGACCGGCCGCAGGAGTGCCTGCGTCTGGCGCAGGAGATCGGCTACCCGGTGATGATCAAGGCGGCGGCCGGCGGCGGCGGCCGCGGCATGCGGGTCGTGCACAGCGAGGCGACGCTGCTGAATGCGCTGTCGCTGAAGCGCATCGAGGCGAAAAACGCATTCGGCACGGATACCATGTACCTGGAGAAATACTTGTCGCAGCCGCGGCATATCGAGGTCCAGGTGCTGGCCGACCAGTACGCGAACGTCGTGCAACTGGGCGAGCGGGACTGCTCTGTGCAACGCCGCAATCAGAAGCTGATCGAAGAAGCGCCCGCGACCGGGCTTTCCGGGCAGGAACGCCGGCGCCTGGGAAAGATCTGCATCGAGGCCTGCCGCAGCATCGGCTACCGCGGGGCGGGCACGCTGGAATTCCTCTACCAGGACGGCCGCTTTTACTTCATCGAGATGAATACTCGCATACAGGTGGAACATGCCGTCACGGAAATGGTGACCGGCATTGACATCGTTAAAGAGCAGTTGCGCATCGCGGCGGGAGAGAAGCTGTCCCTGGAACAGCGGGATATCCAGTGGCGGGGTCATGCCATCGAGTGCCGGATCAATGCCGAGCATCCCGACACCTTCGCCCCATCCCCGGGCGCCGTGAGGCACTACCACCCGCCCGGGGGGCCGGGGGTCCGAATGGACACGCATATCTACCAGGGCTACCGGGTTCCCCCCCACTACGACTCCATGATCGGCAAGCTGATCGTCCATGCCGAGACCCGGGAGGCGGCCTTCGCCCGCCTGGCCAACGCGCTCAACGAGATTGTGATCGAGGGAATCGAGACCAACCTCCCGTTGCACCGCCGCCTGGTGAAGGATTCGGACTTGGCGGCCGGCGCGCCGAATATCCACTTTCTGGAGAAGTGGCTGGCCCGCAATCCGGTAAAGTAGGGCGCCGGAGCCCGGGGCGGCTATGACCCCTACAAGCCGCCAT
>JAPPQA010000059.1 GCA_028817255.1 Gammaproteobacteria bacterium
CTCATCACGCACCCTCGCCTTCCATTCGATGCCGCACCTTGCGGTAGGTCTCCTCCAGCAATTCGTCGCTGCCGGATAGCGATTCCTGCAAGCGGCGGTGGGCCGCCTCCACGAAGTCCGCATCCCGGATGGCGCCGGTGTTGACATGGACGTTGAGGGCGGCGCTACGCAGGGCGGCGGCGACGGCCAGCGCGGCCACCCCGGCATCGCTGATCACGTTGCGGTTCCCCTTCTGGGTAATCGCGTAACTCAGGCGCAACAGGCGGGAGCAGACCTCGGCGCAGGCCAGGGGCGTCTCGGTCGCCCGGCGCAGGGCCTCCTGGATGGCCGCGCTGCGCGCCTGCTTTTCCTCGTCGGTGGCGCGCGGCAGCCGGTAGGAGGCCATCACGCCCTGGAACGCCTCCACGTCCTCGGCGGCAAGCCGCAACAGCCGGCGGCGCAGTTTCTCGGCGTCCTCCAGCAGCGCCCGCACTTCCGGCTCGACGTCGGCGTAGGCGCTCTTGCCCACCGTCAGGTTGCAAACCATGCTGACCAGCGCGGCGCCCACCGCGCCGATGACGGCGGCGGCGCCGCCGCCGCCCGGCGTCGGCCGCTCGCTGGCCAGCGCGTCCAGAAATCCCGTCAACGATTCGTCTTGCATCCGGTCGCCTCCTCCCATATCTCCGAAACCCCATGTCTCCGAAACCGACGTGGAAACGCATATACTGTACGGGGAACCGCCGCGCAAAGCCACCGCGCGGCCTTTTTACATGCAACCGCGGCGCCCCCGCGCGGACAGGGACGCGCCGTTTTGGAGATAATGCGCCCATGCTTACGTATTACCACTACGGGATGGTCATTCTGCTCATGATGACGGGGCTGTACATCGTCATCGCGCAGGACAACCTGATCCGCAAGTTGATCGGGCTCAACCTGTTCCAGGTCTCGGTGTTCGTGCTGTATATCTCGCTGGGATACCTGCGGGGCGGCACCGCGCCCGTCCTGGCGGCGGAATACGCGGTCTATGCCAGCCCGTTGCCGCATGTCCTGATCCTGACGGCGATCGTGGTCGGCATCTCGACGATGGCAGTGGGGCTGGCGCTGGTCGTTCGCATCTACCAGGCATTCGGCACCATTCGGGAAGACGAATTGCGCGCGCGGCAACGCAGGCGGTGAACGGGCAGGCGGTGAGCGGGCGGTGAGCGGCGCGCATCTGCCGGCATTGCAGGTGATCCTGCCCCTGCTCGGCGCCCCTCTGTGCATGCTGGCGCACCGCGCGGAATGGGCCTGGCGGATCGCCCAGGCGGTATGCCTGGGCTGCCTGGCGATATCCGGGGCGCTGCTGCTGCAAGTGGCCGCCGAGGGGGAAATTACCTATGCCTTCGGCGGCTGGGCGGCCCCCTGGGGGATCGAGTACCGCCTGGATGCGCTCAACACGCCGTTGCTGTTTCTGGTCTCGGCGGTCGCCGCCCTGGTCGCGTGGTATTCCCGCCGTTGCGCCGCGGCCGAGATCGCCGCCGACCGGCTGTACCTGTTCTACCTCGCGCTGCAGTTGCACCTGGCGGGATTGCTGGGCGTAGTCGGCACCGGCGACATATTCAATTTGTTCGTGTTCGTAGAGATTGCCTCCCTGTCCTCCTATGCCCTGCTGGGACTGGGACACGACCGGCGGGCCCTGCTTGCCGCCTACCGCTATCTGCTCCTGGGCAGCCTGGGCGCAACCTTCCTGCTGGTCGGCATCGGCTACCTGTACGCGCTGACCGGCACGCTCAACATGGCCGATCTGGCCGAGCGGCTGGGGCCGGTAGCCCATACCCGCACGGCGGTCATGGCCTTCGCCTTCATCACCGTAGGACTGGCCCTGAAGTTCGCCCTGTTCCCCCTGCACGTCTGGCTGCCGGACGCCTACACCTACGCGCCTTCGCCTATCGCGGCCTTCTTCGCCGCCACCGGCGCCAAGGTGTATCTCTACGCCTGGCTGCGGATCGGCTTCACCGTCTTCGACCAGGGAAGCGTCCTGGAGCAGGTGCAACTGGACAAGGTGCTGATCGCGACCGCATCTCTGGCCGTGCTGTTCGGTTCCCTGGCCGCGCTGTTGCAGCGGGATCTGCGGCGGCTGCTGGCGTACTCCAGCATCGCCCAGATCGGCTACATGGTGCTGGGGGCCAGCCTGGCGACGGTAGGCAGCATGGCCGCGGGCCTGTTGCATCTTTTCTACCACGCCCTGATCAAAGGCGCCCTGTTCCTGGCGGTGGGCTGCCTGTACCTGCGCGCGGGCACGGCCCGGCTGGAACAGCTGCGGGGCATCGGCCCGCGCATGCCCTGGACCACGGCGGCCCTGGCGCTGGCCGGACTGGGCCTGGTCGGGGTCCCCCTCACGGCCGGCTTCGTCAGCAAGTGGTATCTGGCGCAGGCCATGCTGGATCGGGGATGGTGGTGGCTGGCGCTCCTGATCCTGGGCGGCTCTCTGCTGGCGGCCTGCTACGTCTGGAAGTTCCTGGAGCCGATCTGCCTGCAACCGGCGCCCGCCAGCGACCGGGAATTGCGGGAGGCGCCTCCGAGTATGCTGATCCCGCTCTGGCTGCTGGCGGCGGCCATACTGGCCCTGGGAATTGATTCCTCGCTGCCGATACGGTGGGCGACCCGGGCCGCCATGCTGCTGGTGCCGGGCTAATGTCCGCCGCCGCGCTCATTCCCTGCTGCCTGGCCGTTCCGCTGCTGGGGGCGGCGCTGATCCTCGCCAGCCGGCGGCGGCCCCGCCTGAGCGACGCCTGGGCGCTGCTCGCTCCGGCCCTGCTGTTGCTCCCGGTGGCGGCCCTGTACCCGGCGGCGGCCGGCGGCGCATACCCCTCCTGGAGCCTGGGCGAACCGCTGGCCGGGCTGGCCATCGCGTTCCGGGTAGAGCCGCTGGGCTGGCTGTTTGCCGCGGTGTCCAGCCTGCTGTGGCTGCCCACCGCGATCTACTCGGTGGGCTACGCGCACGGCAAGGGGCTGCCCCGACAGCCCGTTTTCCATGCCTGCTTCGCGGCGGCCCTGGCGAGCGCCGTCGGCATCGCCTTCAGCGCCAACCTGCTGACGCTGTTCCTGTGCTACGAGCTGCTCACGCTGACGACGTACCCCCTGGTCACGCACCAGCGCACCCCGGAGGCGCGGCGGGCGGGGCGCAGCTACCTCGCCTATCTGCTCGGCAGTTCGATGGGGCTGATGCTGCTGGCGATCCTGTGGGTATGGCAACTGACGGGGCGGCTGGACTTCGTGCCGGGAGGCATCCTCGCGGGCCAGCCGGAGACGGTGACCGCGCCCTTGTTCCTGCTGTTCGCCTTCGGCATCGGCAAGGCCGCCCTGATCCCCATGCACCGCTGGCTGCCGCGGGCGATGGTGGCGCCGACGCCGGTCAGCGCCCTGCTGCATGCCGTGGCGGTGGTCAAGGCCGGCGGCTTCGCCTTGCTGAAAATCGCCTTGTTCACCTTCGGACCGGCGCAATTGGACGGCAGCATGGCAGCGGAGCTGCTGATCTACATCGCCTCCGCCAGCATCGTGATCGGCGCCGTCATCGCCCTGAAGTGCGATCACCTGAAGCAGCGGCTGGCGTATTCGACCATCAGCCAGCTGGCCTATATCGCCCTGGGCGCCGCCCTGGCCGGCTCCGTGGGATGGGTCGGCGGCGGACTGCATATCGCCACCCACGCCTTCGGCAAGATCACGCTGTTCTTCTGCGCCGG
>JAPPQA010000060.1 GCA_028817255.1 Gammaproteobacteria bacterium
CGCCTCATTTTTCCCATCACTCCCCCCTTGAGGGGGAGCCTATGCGGCCCTTGCGGTTGCCTATACAGGTTGCCCTGGGCGGTGGGGCGATAGAGGCGCTTTAGATGCTCCCCCCACCGGCGCGACTTCGGGCTTGCGCCCTCGTCTTGCCGACTCCCCCTCAAGGGGGGAGTGATGCATATGATCCGCTTTTCTTGTCCTCGATTGCGTAACGGCTTGCCACCATAAAGAAAGAACTAAGACCCCCCCGCGCCATCCAGGCGCAGGGAGAAGTCCACGGCCCGCACGTCTTTGGTGAGCGCGCCGCAGGAGAGAAAATCCATGCCCAGTCCGGCAAGCTCCGTCACCGCGGCGAGCGTCACGCCGCCGGAGACTTCGAGCTGCGCCCGCTGCCTGCTGTCGCGCACGGCGGCGGCGATCTGCGCGGGGGAGAAGTTGTCCAGCAGAATGCGTTCCGCCCGCTGCTCCAGCGCCTCTTGCAACTGCCGCGGATTTTGCACCTCGATCTCGACCGGTCGCGCCCCGTGGCGTTGCCGGGCGGCGCGCAACGCCGCCGCGACGCCGCCCAGGGCGGCGATGTGGTTCTCCTTGAGCAGGATGGCCTCGCCCAGGTTGCGGCGATGGTTCCGGCAGCCGCCGCAGGCCACGGCGTATTTCTGCGCGCTGCGCAATCCGGGCAGGGTCTTGCGGGTGTCCAGGACGCACGGCGCCGCCGGCACTCCCGCCCGCTCCGCCGCCGTCGCCGCCGCCGCTGCGAAGGCGCGGGAGATCGTGGCCGTGCCGGAGAGCAGCTGCAGGAAGTTCAGGGCGGTGCGCTCTCCCGACAGTAGCGCCCGGGTGGGCCCCTGCAATCGGCACACGACCTGGCCGGCGGCGATCCCTTCGCCATCGTTCCGGCGCCAGGCGCATTCGATCCCGGGGTCTATGCTGCGAAACACCTGATCGAACCAGGCCGTCCCGCACAATACGGCGTCTTCCCGGCTATAGACCGCGGCCTCGCAACGGTGCCCGGCGGGGACCAGGGCGCCGGACGGGTCGTTGTCGCCCCAGTTTTCGCCCCAGTCCGCGCCCAAGTCTTCGCGCAGCGCCGCGGCGACTTGGCGCTCCAGGTCGTCGGGCAGGGCGGGGCGCGGCGCGGCGGGGCCTGCCCCGCTCACGTCTGGGGGTCGGCGAAGTACTGATCCCGCAATTTCTTGACCAGGCCGGCCAGCAGGATCACGGCGATCAGGTTGGGCAAAGCCATCAGCAGGTTGGTGATGTCCGCGATGTTCCATACCAGCTTGAGCGAGACCAGGGAGCCGACGAAGACCAGCGCCACGAACAGCAGGCGGTAGGGCAGCACGGCGCGTTGGCCGAACAGGTAGAGGGCGCAGCGGTCGCCGTAGTAGGACCAGGCGATGATCGTCGAGAAGGCGAACAGGGTCAGCCCCACGGCGACGATCCAGCCGCCGACGGCGCCGAACTCCAGGGTAAAGGCGCGCGCCGTCAAGGCGGCGCCGATCCGCTCGGTGTCCTGGCCGTCCAGGCTGCCGGAGATCAGGATCACGAAGCCCGTGATGCTGCAGATGACGAGCGTGTCTATAAAGGGGGTCAGCATGGCCACCAGCCCGCCGTGGAAGGGCTGCCGGAAGCGGGCGGCGGCCATGGCCATGGAGGAGCCCAGCCCCGCCTCGTTGGAGAACAGCCCGCGGGCGACGCCCCAGCGGATCGCCTCGCCGATGGCCGCCGCCCCCGCCGCCTGGGGGTTCAGGGCATGCTGGAGCACGGTCCACAGCACGGCGGGGACTTGATCCAGGTGGCGCAGCACCACCGTCAGTCCGGCCCCCAGGTAGAGCAGGCACATGAAAGGGACCAGCGCGGTTGCGATGGCCGCGATGCGCCGCACGCCGCCGATAATGGTCAGGCCCACGCCGACGGTCAGCGCCAGGGCTAGCGGCCAGTTCGGGACGCTTCCGGCGGGGCGCAGTTCGCGCAGCGCGTCTATGATGGAATTGGCCTGCACCATGTTGCCGATCCCCAGGGAGGCGATCATGGCGAACAGGGCGAAGGCGGCGGCGGCGCGGCGCATGCCCAGGCCGTCGGCGAGCACGTACATTGGACCGCCCGCCACCGCGCCGGTGGCATCCACGCGCCGGAAGTGCAGGGCCAGGGTGCACTCGGCGAGCTTGGTCGCCATGCCCGCAAAGGCCGTCAGCCACATCCAGAACAGGGCGCCGGGGCCGCCCAGGCTGATGGCGGTCGCCACCCCGGCGATGTTGCCGGTGCCGACCGTGGCCGACAGGGTGGTGTTCAGCGCCTGCCAGCCGGAGATATCCCCCGTGGCCTGTTCCCGGCGCCGCAGCAGCCGCAGCCCGGCCCGAAACCCCCAGATCTGTATGAACCCCAGCCGCACGCTCAGATAGATGCCGGTGCCGAGCAGCGCCAGCAGGGTGACGGGGTTGTTCCACAGCAGGCCCGCCAGTTGCCCGGAGAGCGCCGTCCAGTCCGGCCATTGTTCCCAGGGCATGGCTCAGCGTCTCTTTTGCTTGAGGATCATTTCGTCGCCGCGGTGACTCCATTCCAGCGGGCCCAGGAAATTCATGCCCAGCAGCACCTCGCCGCGGCGGCGGGGATCGATGCCGGCCCGCAAGTCGCGCAGGGAGATGGGACCCAACTCGATGCGGTCAATCCGCGTCGCGTAGATCTGCGCCGGCCCCGCGGCGGTGCTGGTAAGCAGGGCGGGGCCGCGCTCCAGCTGCAGCCGCTGCATGAGCGACTCCGGCACGCTGATCATCGTCGCCCCGGTATCCACCAGCAGCTGCACCGGTTCGCCGTTGATGCGCCCGGTCGCGATGTAGTGTCCGGCAGGATTGCGCCGCAGGGTTACGATGATTTCTTCGTCCGTGACCAGGCTGGCGACCTCCCGGTTCGGGTGGTCGCGCTGTTGCTGCCATTTGCCGAAGGCAAAGGTCAGCAGCGCCAGCGCGCACAGCCAGGCGGCGATCAACATGCCTTTGCCCAGCGGCGCGGCCGGTTTGACGGTGGGTGGGGGGAACATGGTTCTAATGGAGACCTGATCGGGCCTTAATAGGGCCCTAATCGTAAGCCAGCCGGACGCCGGCGAATAAGTGGCGCGTGCCGGGCAGGTAATAGTTGCGGAAGCTGTGCCGGCGGATCTCCGGTTGGGTATGACGGCTGCCGCCGCGCAACACGCGGTGTTCGCCGTCGAAATACGGGGTGGAGTAACCCATGTAAGGGTAGGGGCGGAAGCCGGGGTAGGGGTGCAGGGGGTTCGCGCACCACTCCCACACCTGGCCGACGCCGTCCAGCAACCCCTGGCGCCGGGCGGCCTCCCATTCGTATTCGTGCGGCAGCCGCCCCCGGTTCCAGGCCGCGAAGGCGCTGGCCTCGAAGTGGCTGATGCCGTACACCGCGGCCTCCGCCCGCAACGGCTCCGCGCCCCCGGGGCCGACGGCATACCAGTCCCCGTCTCGCGCCTGCCGCCAGTATTCCGGCGCCTCGATGCGTTGGCGCAGGCGCCATTTCCAGCCGCGCGGGCTCCAGTATTCCCGCCGCCGGTAGCCGCCTGCCTCCAGGAATTCCAGGTATTGCGCGTTGCTGGCCGGCCTGCGTTCCAGCGTGACGGCGCCCAGTGTCGCATATACGGCGCCGTACTCGTTGTCGTAGGGGGCATGGGGGTTGTCGGCGCCGATGCGGTAGCGTCCCGGCGGCAGAGTCACGGTATCCCGTCCGGGGGCGCATCCGCAGGGATGCCCGTTGCGCGTCGCATTGCGCGTCGCGGGCCGTCCCCCGCCCGCGATTTTGCTCCGGCCTGCGCTGGCCGTGTTTTCGTCGCCTCCCCGGCCGTTGCGCGTCTCTCCGTTATGCGCGCGGCTCTCCTCCTTCGCTTTCTGCAACTGCGCCTCGATCATGCGCAGGGTCTCGTGGTGCTGGGCGTAATGCTGGACCAGAAAATGGAGCAGGTAGTGCCGGTCCAGCAGTTTCCGCTCGTCGCCGCATGCCCGCAATTCCTGCAGCCGCTGCCGGTTCTCCCGTTGCCGCATCCCCGCCCATGCCAGCATTTCGTCCAGTGCCAGCAGCCGGCCGCCGCGGATCCGTTTGGGAGAGCATTCCGGCGCGTACAGATCCCTGCCGCGCGCGGCTTGCGTCGCCGCGGTCTCCGGCGTCCCCCGCGGCAGGAGCGCCTTGCCGATCCAGTAGTCTTCGGTGTAAACGCAATGCCCCAGGTGCCAGCCGCCCGGGCTTAGCTCGGGATGGAACTGGCGGCGATAGCGCTTGGGACCCAGGGCGGCCACCCGCTGCCCCATACTCTTCTGCAAGCCGCTCAGGCGGTGCAACAGCCTCTCGGCGCTCACAGCGGCTCCTCCGCGACGACCTCGCCGCTCTCCAGGACCAGCAGGCAGTGTTCCGGGACGCAGCGCCAATTCGGATCCGGGTCGAGCCGCTCGGAGGCCACCCGCACCGCTCCCGGGAGCTCTGCGCTGCCGGTGCAATAATAGAGGGAGGGGCAGTCGCCGTTCAGGGCGTGGCGGCTGACCAGCAGGCGTTCCCCGTGCGCCAGGATCACGTTGAGCAATGCCTTCCGCTGTTGCATCATCTCCGCGAGTTCCTGCCAGGCGGCGCGCAGGGCAGCGGTCGTCATCCCGTTCGCCGGGGAACGGTGGCGGAGGATCAGGGCGAGCAGGTATTCGGAGTCGCTGCTGCCTTGTATCCGCGCTTGCGCCGCGGCGGGCAGGCAATGGTGGAACTGGGCGCGCAGCCCGTCGTTAAAGTCTTGCAGATATCCGTTGTGCAGGTACATCAGGTCGTCCTGCAGGAAGGGTTGCGTATTGGCCGTATTCACGGCCTGCCCGGGTGTGGCGCTGCGTACATTCGCCAGCCACAGAGGGCTGCGCAGCGAGATCGCGAGGCCGGGCAGGTTGCCGTCCGCCCAGATCGGCTGGGTGCAGACGTAGGTCGCGGGTTGTCCCTGCTCCGTGCGCCAGCCGAAGCCATACCCGTCCGCGTTCAGTACGGCCTCCCGCATTTCCCGCGGCGCCCAGGATTGCCGGTACAGGCTGTGCTCCGGCGCCAGCAGGAAGCGTTGCAGGTCAAGCGGTGGCCCCAGGTAGGCGGCAAGGCGGCACATAAGCGATATACTCGGCGTATCGGCGTATTGAGTCGCGTTCGACGCTGGCGCGGCGTTCGCCGCGCCGATTTGTGACCATGAATCGTAGCAAGCGCAAAACCGCCTGCCAAGCGCCCGCTCCCGGCGCGCCTGGCCTGGATGCGGACGGCGGGTGGCTGCGGGGCGCGCGGCGCCTCGTCTCTCCCAACCAGGACGCCCGGCCCGCCGGGTGCGAGGTGGAGCTGCTGGTGATCCACGCCATCAGTTTGCCGCCGGGAGAGTTCGGCGGCGGCCACATAGACCGGCTGTTCACCAATACCCTGGACTTTCGGGCGCACCCCGGTTTTTCCTGGTTGCAGGGGCTGCGGGTCTCCGCCCATCTGCTGATTGACCGTTCGGGGGCCGTGACCCAGTACGTGCCCTTTCTACGGCGCGCCTGGCATGCAGGCAGCTCCGCTTTTTGCGGTCGTGCCGACTGCAACGATTATTCTATAGGCATTGAGTTGGAAGGCTGCGACCAGAGCCCCTATGAGCCCTGCCAGTACCGGGTTCTGGCCGGCATCACCGCTTTGCTGCAACGGCGGTGGCGCGGCCTGCGCCGCGACCGCATCGTCGGTCACTGCGACATCGCCCCCGGCAGGAAGACCGATCCCGGGCCGCACTTCGAATGGGATCGCTATCACCGGTTGCTGGACCGGGCCTAGGTGCGCGCCAGCAGCTTGAAGGAGCGCCGCTTGAACAGCGGCACCAGCGCCATGCCGGCGATAAAGCCGCCGATGTGCGCCCCGAAGGCGACACCGCCCGAGGAGGTGTCCACGTTGATCGAAGACAGCACCTGAAACAGGAACCACAGGCCCAGCGCCCACGCCGCCTTGATGTGCATGAGGCGGGTGTAGTACCCGAGCGGGACCAGGACCAATACGCGGGCATGGGGGAACAGCAGGAGATAGGCGCCCAGAATTCCGGAGATGGCGCCGCTGGCCCCGACCATGGGGATGGTCGAGTCCGGATCGGGCAGCGCCTGAGCCAGCACGGCGGCGATGCCGCAGATCAGGTAGAAGATCAGGAAGCGCACATGCCCCATGGCGTCCTCGATATTGTTGCCGAAAATCCACAGGTACAGCATGTTGCCGATCAGGTGCATCCAGCCGCCGTGCAGGAACATCGAAGTGAACACGGTAGCCGCCGGCGCCGCCGCCGCCATCTCGGGCGGCAGCCGGGCGTCGCCCAGCAGCGCCGCCGGGATCACGCCCAGGCGATAGACGCTGAGCGTGTGTCCGTCCGCCCCGCCCGAGATTTGCCACAGGAAGGCCAGCACGCAGGCGGCGAGCAACGACACGGTTACGAACGGCCGCAACTCCGCGGGGTTTTCGTCGCGCAGGGGAATCACGCGGGCATCATAGCCAATTCGGAGCAAAAAATCGCAGGCGAACGGGGGCGCGCAACTGCGGCGCGCGCGGCGCCGGCAAGCGCGAAAACGCGCGCTCGGCGGCGCAAAAATGTTTGACAAACGAGGATTATCGGCTATTATTTACAGCACTGTATGGCCTCGATCCCATACGGGCCTATAAGTGGGGACAAAACAATATCGCAACGGAATGGCGCTCGGGATCGAACGGCGCGAGTACTGGAACAAGTAGCGAGAGAACACGGAAAGCGGGCGCAGGTTCTTGATATAGAGCGACTTGAGCCGCGTTCGGCGTGCAGGTGGGAGTTGGCACCGCGGCTTTCGAATCTTTCGGGTTTCCGGGCGGGGAGGGGCCCCACCCCACCACCACCCCCCCTCCCCGCCATCTTTCCCGTCCCGCCTGCAAGCGGATGCACCCATGGTCTCCTCTGTCGCCGAAATCCGTCCTCGGTTTCGGCTCCGGGGCCCATTGGCTCCCGTTGGCTCGAAGACATGGTCGCAGACATGGGGGGGCCGCAGGCGCAGGGGTCGCAGGCATGAACGAAAATCGAATCCGC
>JAPPQA010000061.1 GCA_028817255.1 Gammaproteobacteria bacterium
TGCGCTACGACCTGGGCGGCGACCGCCGGGGCTTGCAGCTGGCGTTGCGCCCGAGCCTGGGGCTGGCGCGGGGCGCGGCGGGTGGCCTGGGCGCATCGGGCGTGCCGCTGGACGGCGGCGCCTTTGGCGGCGCCGGTACGCCGGCCCTTGGCGGCAGCGGGACCGGCGGCAGTGCCGGCCTGGGCCTACGCAGCGAGTTGGCGTATGGCATCGGCGACGTGCGCCTGGCGCGCGGCCTGCCGGGGCTGCTGACGCTGTACGGCAAGAGCGAGTTGTCCTCGGGCGCGAGCGGCTACGGCGGCGGGCTGCGCTTCGAGGCGGCGCGCTTCGCGCTGGATGCGGGGCTGCGGCGCGACAGCGGCGCCGACGCCGACCGCGCGTTGCTGCTGGACGCCACCCTGCGCTTCTGAGCCTCCCGCGCTTCCCGCTCCCTCACCCTGTCTCCCTCTCCCGGCGGGAGAGGGAAAAGAGGGGGCGGCGCCTGTCGCCCTCTCCCTCCGGGAGAGGGCCGGGGCGGGGGCAAAGGGCAACGCCGCCGAAACCTTGCGCGCGCCGGACGAATCGCTTGCCCGATAAGGCAATCCGAAGCTTGTCCACAATGAACCGCAGGTAAAGCGACCGCCCGGTTCCGAAATGTGCTAAGATTGCCGCAGGGGGCCAGGCAAGAAGAATCCTATCAGGAAGAAGAAGGGTTCCGCGCCGCACATCCGGCGTCACGGGGATTGGGGACGCAACTGTTAGGAGGTAGCCGAATGGCAGGCAGAAATTTTCTTTTCATACCTGGCCCCACCAACGTTCCGGAGCGGATCGCAAATGCGATGCACGTGTCCCAGGAGGACATGCGCGCGACGGACTTTCCCGATTTCACGCTGCCCTTGTTCGAGGACCTGAAAAAGATCTTCAAGAGCGAAAGCGGCAGGGTGTTCATCTTCCCGTGTTCGGGCACGGGCGCCTGGGAGGCGGCCATCACCAACACCTTGTCCCCCGGAGACAAGGTGCTGATGTCGGGATTCGGGCATTTCAGCAATCTGTGGATCGATATGTGCCAGCGCCACGGCCTGGATGTACAGGCGCTGGAAGTGGACTGGGGAGAGGGGGTGCCCATCGAGCGGTACGCGGATATTCTCAAGGCGGACCGCAACAAGGAGATCAGGGGCGTCTTCGCCACCCATAACGAGACCGCGACGGGGGTAACCAGCGACGTGGCCGCCGTGCGCAGGGCCCTGGACGACGCGGACCACCCGGCGCTTTTATTCGTGGACGGCGTCAGTTCCATCGCCAGCATTGATTTCCGCATGGACGAATGGGGCGTGGATCTGGCCGTCAGCGGTTCTCAGAAGGGGTTCATGCTGCCCACCGGGCTTGGGATCGTCTGCGCCAGTCCGAAGGCCATGGCGGCGATGGAGTCGGCCAAACTGGCACGCACGTTCTTCGCTTTCGAGGACATGCTCAAGACCAACGACAACGGTTACTTTCCCTATACCCCCGCCACCATCATGATGCGCGGCCTGCGCGAATCCGTGAACATGCTGCTGGAAGAGGGTCTGGACAGCGTCTTCGAGCGCCACAACCGCATGGCCACCGCCGTGCGCAAAGCCGTGGCGGCCTGGGGGTTGCGCCTGGTGGCGAAGGCGCCTCAGTGGCATTCGGACACGGTCAGCGCCATCTACGTGCCGGAGGAGTTCGACGGCAACGAGGTGGTGCGCCACGCCTACCGGCATTACAACCTGGCGCTCAGCGTCAGCCTGGCGAAGATCGCCGGCAGGGCTTTCCGCATCGGCCATCTGGGAGACCTGAACGAACTGATGATCCTGACCCCGCTCGTCGGCGCCGAAATGGCGATGAAGGATCTGGGGCTGCCCATCGAGCTGGGCAGCGGCGTCGCAGCGGCGCAGGAATACCTGCGCCGCACGGCCGTGGCGGTGCGCTGATGGCATTTTGCGGCCGAGTCCGGGCGGCTTTCCGGGCGGCGTCATGAGTTTTACGCAGCATCCGTTGCGGCGCGTTCGCCTCCAGCGCAGCGAGCTGGCCGTGCCCGGGTCCAACCCCGGCATGTTCCAAAAGGCGGCGGCCAGCGACGCCGATTACGTATTCCTGGACCTGGAGGACGCGGTGGCGCCCGCGGAAAAGCCGCAGGCGCGGCGCAACGTAATCCAGGCATTGAACGAGATTGACTGGCGGGAGAGCGGCAAGACCGTTTGCGTGCGCGTCAACGGGCTGGATACCCCGTATATGTACCGGGATGTGATTGACGTGCTGGAGCAGGCGGGCAACCGGCTCGACACCATCCTCGTGCCCAAAGTCGGTGTCCCCGGAGACATCTACATGGCGGAGTGCCTGGTCAGCCAGGTGGAGAGCGCCTGCGGCATCGAGCGGCCGGTCGGCTTGGAGGCGCTGATCGAAACCGCGCTCGGCATGGCCAACGTCGAAGGGATCGCCGCTTGCAGCAACAGGCTGGAGGCGCTGCACTTCGGGGTCGCCGATTACGCGGCGAGTTGCCGGGCGCGCACGGTTAACATCGGCGGCCTGAACCCCGATTACCCAGGCGACCAGTGGCACGCCAGCTTGCAGCGCATGCTGGTGGCCTGCCGCGCCTACGGTCTGCGCGCCATTGACGGCCCCTTCGGAGACATTCGCGACCCGGAGGGGTACCGGCAGGCTGCCCGCAGGGCGGCCACCCTCGGCTACGAGGGCAAGTGGGCCATTCACCCGAGTCAGATTCCCCTCGCCAACGAGGTGATGTCGCCGCCCGCCGCGGAGGTGGAGAGGGCGCGGCGCGTCATCGCGGCACTTGAGGAGGCTGCCCGCGCCGGCCGGGGCGCCGCCCAGGTGGACGGCAAGATGATTGATGCGGCATCGGAGCGGATGGCGCGGAACCTGGTCGAGCAGGAAGATTTAAGCGCCGGCCGGGCGCGGTCGTAGCGGGCGGGGCGGGGCAAGCTATGGATATTCACGAGTACCAGGCGAAAGAGCTGCTGTCCAGTTTCGGCGTGCCGGTGCCGCTGGGCGGGCTGGCATACAGTCCCGAACAGGCGGTGTATCAGACGCGGGAGCTGGGCGGCGATTGTTGGGTGGTGAAGGCGCAGATCCACTCGGGCGCCCGCGGCAAGGCCGGCGGCATCCGCGTGTGCAGGAGCGACGAGGAGGTCTGGGCCGCCACCGACGATCTGCTGGGTAAAAAGATCATTACCGGGCAGACCGGCGCGCAGGGAAAAGTCGTGCACCGCACCTACATCGAGGTGGGCATGGACATCGCCCGCGAATATTACCTGGGCCTGGTGCTGGACCGGAGCATGGAGCGGGTCGTTGTAGTGGCCTCCGCCGAGGGCGGTATGGAAATCGAGGAGATCGCCAGCAAGCGCCCCGACTCCATTATCCGGCTGGCGGTGGAGCCGGCGGTGGGTATGCAGGCATTTCAGGCGCGGGAGTTGGCCTTCAGTCTGGGCCTGGACAAGTCCATGAGCAGTCAGGCAGTGGCCACGTTCCTGGGCTGTTACCGCGCGTTCCGCGATCTGGATGCCACTATGGTGGAAATTAATCCGCTGGTGGTTACCGCGGACAATCGGCTGTTCGCCCTGGATGCCAAGATGTCCTTCGATGACAACGCCCTGTTCCGGCGTCCCAACATCTCGGAGTTGCGCGACAAGAGTCAGGAAGATCCCCGCGAGATGCAAGCGGCCGACCGGGGGCTGAACTACGTCGGCCTGGAGGGGCACATCGGCTGTATCATCAACGGGGCGGGTCTCGCCATGGCGACCATGGATATGATCCAGCATGCCGGCGGCGAACCGGCCAACTTTCTGGACATCGGCGGCGGCGCGTCTCCGGAACGGGTCAGCAAGGCGTTTCGCCTGGTGCTCTCCGACGACAAGGTCGAGACCATCCTGGTAAACATCTTTGCCGGGATCAACCGTTGCGACTGGGTGGCCGAGGGCATCGTACAGGCGGTCCGGGAAGCCAATTTGAATATCCCGCTGGTGGTGCGGCTGTCCGGTACCAACGTGGAGAAGGGCAAACAGATCCTCGCGGAGAGCGGGCTGCCCTTCATCATGGCCGACACGTTGGCGGAGGCGGCGGGCCAGGCGGTGGCGGCCTGGCGCGCGCATGACGGCGGGCGCCGGAAAAGTTGAAGCGGGTCCCGGATGTCAATCCTCATAGATAAGGATACGCGGGTCATCGTCCAGGGCTTCACGGGCCAGATCGGCACTTTCCACGCCACCGAGATGATCGAATACGGCACCAAGGTGGTCGGCGGCGTTACTCCTGGCAAGGGCGGCTCCATACACCTGGAGCGCCCGGTCTTCAATACGGTCAAAGAGGCCGTGGCGGCCACCGGGGCCACGGCCAGCATCGTTTTTGTGCCGGCGTCTTTCGCCGCCGACTCGATCATGGAGGCGGCGGACGCCAAGCTGAATTACTGCGTGGCGATCACCGACGGGATTCCCGCTCACGACATGATCCGGGTCAAGCGGTACATGATGCGCTACCGGAGAGCGGAGAAAATGATCCTCACCGGCCCCAACTGCGCCGGCACCATCAGCCCTGGCAGGGCCATGCTGGGCATTATGCCGGGACATATCTACATCCCCGGGCCCATTGGGATCGTCAGCCGCTCGGGGACCCTGGGCTACGAGGCGGCGGCGCAGATGCAGGCCCTCGGACTCGGGGTTTCCACCAGCGTCGGCATCGGCGGCGACCCCATCAACGGCAGTTCCTTCCGCGACATGCTGGAATTGTTCGAGCAGGACGACGAGACCAGCGCAGTCGTCATGATCGGCGAGATCGGCGGTCCGCAGGAGGTGGAGGCCGCCTATTTCGCGCGCGACCGCATGAAGAAGCCGGTGATCGGATATATCGCGGGTCTGACCGCTCCCAAGGGCCGCCGCATGGGCCATGCCGGGGCGATCATCTCGGCCTTCGGCGAGAGTGCGGCGGAGAAGGTCGAGGTGCTGCAGGAGTGCGGAGTGGATGTGGCCCCCGACCCTGCCCGGATCGGGGAGACAGTGGCCGCGGTCCTGAAAAAGCAAGATATTTCCCACCCCGCGGCGGGCGCGCCGAGCGCGGAATGAGCGGCAAGCCCCGCGTCGCAGTGACCCGCAGGTGGCCGGAGCAGGCCGAGGCCCGGCTTGCGGAGTTGTTCGACGTGCAACTCAACGAAGACGACCATCCCATGAGTACGGAGGAGTTGCAGGAGGCGATGCGCACCGCGGATGCCGTTTTCCCCACGGTATCCGACCGCATTGACGCCGCGGTCCTGGAGGCGCAGCCGCGGCGGGCGCGCATCCTTGGCAACTTCGGGGTGGGATTCAACCATATCGATCTCGAAGCGGCGCGCCAGGCCGGCATCGTGGTGACCAATACCCCCGAGGTGCTTACCGAATGCACGGCGGACATCGCCATGATCCTGCTGCTCGCGGTGGCGCGCCGCGGCGGCGAAGGCGAACGGCAGTTGCGCGCCGGCCAATGGTCTGGCTGGCGTCCCACCCACCTGCTCGGCACGCGGGTCAGCGGCAAGATCCTGGGCCTGGTCGGGTTCGGGCGCATCGCGCAAGCGGTCGCCAGGCGCGCCTTCTTTGGCTTCGGCATGCGCATTTTGTACTACGACCCTTATATGCAGGAATCGGATGCCGCCAGGGAAGTGCAGGCTGTGCAGATCTCCACTTTGGAGGAACTGCTTGCCCAGCCGGACTTCGTATCGCTACACTGCCCGGGCGGCAAAGAGACGCGCCACCTGCTCAATGGCGAGCGTCTGGCGTTGCTGCAGCCCCACGCCTTTCTGATCAATACCTCGCGCGGCGACGTGGTGGACGAGGACGCCCTGGTCATGGCGTTGCAGGAGGGCAGGATCGCGGGCGCCGGCTTCGACGTTTACGAACAGGAGCCGACGGTGCACCCGGGGCTGTTGCAGCGGGAGAACGTGGTGTTGCTGCCTCATCTCGGCAGCGCCTCGCGGGAGACCCGGGTCGCCATGGGGATGCGGGCGATCGAGAACGTGCAAGCCTTTTTCGCAGGCCAGTCGCCCCCGGACCGCATAGTGTGAGCGAGGTCGCGAGCCCGCCACCTGCCGCCGCATTCCTCCGCCTCCCGATCGATCAGGCTGCCGTTGCGCACGCGCAGCGGTTGGTCAACTCGCTGTACCAGCAGCTGTGTTCGGTAATCCGTGTCCGCCGCCCCGGCATCCTGGAGAGCTTCACCGGCGCAGCCCCGCTGCCGGAAGGGGCCCCGGATAATCTGGTCCACCTGCTGCAAGCGTGGGGCATCTGGTTCCAACTGCTGAATATCGCCGAGGAAAGTGCCGCCGCCAGGCAACGGCGGCAGATGGAGAAGAAGAGCGGCGGACCGGAGTCGGTGCCCGGCACTTTCGCCCGCACCCTGGCCGCGGCGAAGGCCGGCGGCGTCGCTGCCGACACGGTACAGGCGCTGCTCGACAAAATGCGCATCCAGCCGACCGTTACCGCTCATCCCACCGAGGCGAAGCGCATCACGGTACTGGAGATCCATCGCCGCATTTTCCTGCTGTTGCAGCGCCTGGAAGCGGCGTACTGGACCCCGACGGAACGCCAGTTCCTGTACGAGAGCCTGCACAACGAGATTGACCTGCTCTGGATGACCGGCGAACTGCGGCTGCAACGCCCTACGGTGAAGCAGGAGATCGCCTGGGGGATGCATTTTGCCGGCACCTTGTACCGCAGCCTGCCGTTCGTGCTGGAGCGCCTGAGCTGCGCCCTGCGGCAATATTACCCGGGGCGCCGTTTTCGCATTCCCCCCCTGCTGAGTTTCGTCTCCTGGATCGGCGGCGACCGCGACGGCAACCCCTACGTTACGGAAGAGGCGACCCGGGAGGCGCTGGACAGGGGCCGCCAGGTGGCTCTCGCCCACTACCTCGAAAGCCTCGAGGAACTGCGCGAGCGGCTCAGCGTCAGCGATAAGGCAGTGACGGTAGGGCGGCCCTTCCGGCAGGCGCTGGCCCGTCTGCTGGAATCGCTGGAGACGGGGGCGGCGCAACGTTCCCGCAATCCTGGAGAGGTATTTCGGCAATACGTCACGGGCATGATCTTCAAATTGCGCGCCTCTTCGGCCCCGGCGGCGGCAAAGACGGCGGCGGGCGCCCCCCGCTACGCCAGCGCCGAAGAGTTGCTCGCCGATGTGCGCAACGTGGAGGAAGGGCTGGAACAGGCCGGTTGCGCCAATCTCGCCCGGCAACTGGTGACCCCCCTGCGCCAGCAGGTGGAGGCCTTCCGCTTCTGCACCGCCCGGCTGGATCTGCGCGACAACAGCCGAGTGCTGCGCCGGGCCCTGGAGGGCATCCGTGCCGGCGCTACGGCGCCGCGGGATGCGGGGCGGCGGGACCATGGGCAGCAGGGTGCGGCGCCGGCCCGGGAGCCGGCGGCGGCGGCCGATCTCCGCGACTGGCTGTTGGCGGAACTGGCCCGGCCGTTGCAGAAGCCGCCGGATTTCTCCGGTCTTCGGGAGAGCGACATAGCGCCTCTGCGGGTCTTCCAGCTCATCCGCCGGGCTTACCGGCGCCTGGGCCGCGAGGCGGTGCATCACTTCGTCTTGAGCATGACGCAATCCGTGGAAGACATGCTCGCTGCCTACCTGCTCGCCAAGTATGCCAGGCTGTTCGTGGACCGGGAGGGGAAGGAGGCCTGCTATTTGCCCATCGTGCCTCTGTTCGAGTCCATTGCCGACCTGCGTCATTCGCCCCGGATCATGGCGGAGTTGCTGGACATTCCCATGGTGCGGCGCTCGGTGAAGATCCAGGGAGGCAGCCAGGAGGTCATGATCGGCTATTCGGACTCCAACAAAGACGGCGGCTTCTTTACCGCCAACTGGGAACTGAGCAAGGCGCAGGTGCAACTGCACCGCCTGGGGGAGCGGCGCGGCATCCCCATCGTCTTTTTTCATGGCCGCGGCGGTTCGGTCAGCAGGGGCGGCATCCCCACCGGGCGCGCCATCGCGTCCCAGCCTACGGGTTCCGTCAAGGGCCGGATCCGCATTACCGAGCAGGGCGAGGCGGTCTCTTCCAGATACGGCAACGAGAGCACGGCCCGTTACCAGCTCGAACTCCTGGCTGCCAGCGTGTTGGAGCACTCGCTTGAGGAGCGCGGCGAAGGGGCGCCGCGCCCCCGCCCCGAGTTCGACGAAACGATGGAAGCGCTCTCCAGCCTCGCCTACACGGCCTACCGCAGACTGCTGGAAGACGAGGGCCTGCCCTCCTACCTGCAACAGGCCAGCCCCCTGGAAGAACTGTCGGAAATGAAGATCGGGTCCCGTCCCGCCCGCCGATTCGGCGCCAGCGCGCTCGGCGACCTGCGGGCTATCCCCTGGGTGTTCGCCTGGACCCAGAACCGCCATGCGATCCCCGGCTGGTACGGGATCGGCACCGCCCTGGAAGGTTTTCTCAAGGTGCGCGGCGCCGCCGGCGAAAAATTGCTGCAGGAGATGTTGCGCGAATCGCGGCTGTTCCGCCTCGTCATAGACGAAGCGGAGAAGATGCTGGCCCTGGTCGATCTGGAGGTCGCGGCGGCCTACGCGGACCTGGTGCAGGACCGGGCATTGCGCACCCGCATCTACTCGCAGGTGGAGAACGAGTACCGGCGCAGCCGGAAGGCGATCCTGCTGCTCTGCGGCAGCGAAAGGCTTGCGGCCCGGTTCCCCAGGTTCGGCGCCAGGCTGCAGCGGCGCCTGCCCATTCTCCGCCGGGTCGGAATCCGGCAGGCGGCGCTGGTTCGGGAACTGCGCCGCCAGGGCGGCGCCAGCGAGGTCGGACAGCGGCGTCTTGTCCCGCTGCTGCTTTCTATCAACTGCGTCTCCGCGGGGCTGGGCTCTACGGGATAGCCGCCGCGATGAACCGCTGGCTGATGAAGAGCGAACCGGGCGCCTACTCCATAGACGATCTGGCCGCCCAGCCCGGCCGGCGCGACTGCTGGGACGGCATCCGCAACTACCAGGCGCGCAATTTCATGCGCGACCGGATGCGTACAGGCGACCTGGCCTTCTTCTACCACTCCAGTTGTCCGCGGCCCGGCGTGGCCGGGATCATGGAGATCGCGCGTGCCGCCTATCCCGATCCCACCGCGCACGACCCGCGCTCGAAATACTACGATCCCCGCAGCGACCCGCGGGCGCCGCGCTGGGTCATGGTGGATGTGCGCTTGCGGCGCAAGTTCCGGCGCCTGGTCGCTCTCGCCGAGTTGCGCGCCTGCGCGCCGTTGGCCGGCATGCGCCTGTTGCAGCGGGGCAACCGCCTTTCCATCCTGCCGGTCACCAAGGAAGAGTGGGACATCGTCGTTGCCCTGGCCGCCGGCAAAGGCGCGGGCGGGGAATAGGCGCGGGCAAGCGCGGGGCGCCCGGGCGCAAGCCATTACGCAAGCGAAGGGAAGCAAAGCGGCTCTCTCTATCTGCCATGGATTCCCTGTTTCGAGCATGTGCAAAAACCCTGCGGGCATCCAGCGAATAAGGCCCCCCTCGCCATTCCTGCGCCCCCCTCGCCATTCCTGCGAAAGCAGGAATCCAGCGTATAAAGCGCGCGCT
>JAPPQA010000062.1 GCA_028817255.1 Gammaproteobacteria bacterium
AGACCATCACCATCCGCGAGGACGACCCGATGGCGCGGACCGTGCGCATAGAGCAGGCGACGACGGCGCTGAACCGGGCGGCGGCGGCGCTGTCGGTGCAGGTGTTCGCGCGCCGCTTCGATCCGGGGCGGGGTCTGGCCAGTCCGGGCCTGGCGCTGAATCTGGGCGGCCGGCAGGTGCTGGCGCTGTCCTCCGATGGCGGCGGTGCGGGCGGCGCCACGATGATCGGCCTGCCCCCGGCAGGCGCGGGCGCCGCTGCGGGTACGGCCATCGCCCTGGCGCCAGCCGCTGCCTTGCCTGCAGAGACAGAGGCGGTGCGGGCAGGCTCCGGGGCGCCTCCCGCGCAGAGGCCAGCAGAGGCGCCTCCCCTGCTGGGCCTGGCCGCGTTGGACCTGGGCGCGCCGGCGGAGTTGGCGGCGGCGCAACTGGAGGGCTTGGACTCCGTGTCTCCGGCCACGAAAAGCCGCACGCTGCTGCAGCTGCTGGGCAACTCCGGTTTCTCTGCCGCCAGTAAGCGGGCCGGCGGCGGAGCGGCCCTGACGGGCGGCTACGCGACCGGTTATGCGGCCATAGGCATGTCCAGCGAAGGCACAAGCGTAAGAAAGGGCGCAAGAGAGGGCGAGGGAGACTCCAGGCCGTCTTTCCTCGCCCCCGCTGCCTCCGCGGGGCGCAACGGGACGTTGGACCTGGGCGCACTGGCGGAGTTGGCGGTGGCGCAACTGGAGGGGCTGGATTCCATCTCGCCGGCCACGGAAAGCCGCACGCTGCTGCAGCTGCTGGGCAACTCCGGCTTCTCGGCCACCAGCGAGCGCGGCGGCGGCAACACGCTGTCCCTGTGGGGCCGCGGCAACTACATGTCGCTGGAGGGCGAACCGCTGGAGGGCGGCACCACCTACGACTACGACGGCGACAGCTACGGCTTTTATCTGGGCCTGGACGGTCGCTACGACGCATATCTGCTGGGCTTGGCCGTGGGCTACACGGCGGGCGCCGTGGAGCTGCGCGCGGCGAGCGGCCCGGCGGCTGGGGAAGAGGGGGATCGCAGCGACTTCGAGAGCGAGTTGGTGGCGGTGTATCCGTATGCGGCCTGGCAACCCTCGGACCGCCTAAGCATGTGGCTGCTGGCGGGATACGGCCAGGGCGAACTGGAGATCGCGGAACGGATAGGCGCGACCAGGCGCAAGGCGAGCAGCGACACGGAACTGCTGCTGGGCGCGGCGGGTTTCAGCTGGCGCCTGCCCGCGGCGGACGGGCTGGACATGTTGCTGCGCCTGTGGGGAACGGCGCTGCACGGCGAGACGGACGGCGGGCGCTTCGACGACGGCATCGTTTACGCAAAGACAGAGACGAACGCGCAGCAGCTGCGGAGCGAAGTGGAGCTGGGGCAGGTCTTTGGCTTCGACGACGGCGGGCGCTTGCGCCCCTACCTGCGGGCGGGGGTGTCTTACGACTTCGGCGACGGCGCGCGCGACGCGGCGGCGGGAGAGTTCGGGGTGGGCTATCAGCTGCACTGGCCGCGCCTGGGCCTGGAGACGGAATTGGAGATTCAGGCGCGTCTGACCAGCAAGGACGACCGCGACTACCGGGAGTACGGAGGCACGGGCATGTTGCTCTACGATTTGGGCGGCGACCGCCGCGGCCTGTCTGTGGCGCTGCGCCCGAGTCTGGGCCTGGCGCAAGGCGCGGCGGACGGCCTGGGCGCGGCGGGCATGCCGCTGGACGGCGGCGCCTTTGGCGGCGCCGGTACATCGGGCCTTGGCGGCGCCGGTCACGACGCCGGCTTGGGGCTGCGCAGCGAGTTGGCGTATGGCATCGGCGGCGTGCGGCTGGCGCGGGGCCTGCCGGGGCTGTTGACGCTGTACGGCAAGAGCGGCTTGGCCTCGGGCGCAAGCAGTTACGGCGGCGGGTTGCGCTTCGAGGCGGATCGTTTCGCGCTGGATGCGGGGCTGCGGCGCGACAGCGGCGCCGACGCCGACCGCGCGTTGCTGCTGGACGCCACCCTGCGCTTCTGAGCCTCCCGCGCTTCCCGCTCCCTCACCCTGTCTCCCTCTCCCGGCGGGAGAGGGAAAAGAGGGGGCGCCCGCCTTTGGCGGCGAGTGGCGATTTCAGGAATACGGCGGGCTTTCCCCCGGCGGGCGGGTTTTGAACCGACGCAAAGTCCACATGTACTGCTCAGGCGCGGCGCGGATAGTTTGTTCCAGGGCGCGGTTCATGCGGGCGGCGTTTTCGATTTCGTCGTCGCCGGGAAAATTTTGCAGCGCGTCGTGGACGGTTAGCTCGTAACTGCCGTCGGGCGCGAGGCGGGAGAACACCGGCACCACCAGCGCGTTGGCCAGGCGCGCCATGCGCCCAAGGGTGGGCAGGGTCGCGGCAGGGACCGAAAAGAACGGCACGAACACCGACTGCTCGGCGCCAAAATCCCCGTCGGGAGTGTAGTAGGTGAACATGCAGCCCGGCGCGCGCAGCAGGCGCAGCAGGCACGCCAGGCCATGCTCGCGCGTCACCAGTTGCGCGCCGTCGTAGCGCAGGCGGCCGCGGCACATCACCCAGTTGAGCAGGGGATTTTTCAGCGGATTCATCATGACCACTGTCGGGCCGATGCGCGACAGGAAGATGCCGGTGAATTCGACGGTGATGGTGTGCGCCGCCAACAAAATCACCTTGCGCCCGGCGCGCGCGGTTTTTTCAAGACGTTCGACGCCGCTGCAGCGCACCAGTTGGTCAAGGCGCCGGTCGCTGCCCCGCCACAGCAGTCCCATGCTGAGCATCGCGCGGCCGTAGGCGCGGAAGTGTTCGCGCAGCAGTTGCCGCCGCCACGCCTC
>JAPPQA010000063.1 GCA_028817255.1 Gammaproteobacteria bacterium
GCCGGACGGCTTTGCCTTGCGTTTTTTACGCTTCGATCTCGATTTTCCAGACATTGCCCCTCCTGCCGCTAGCGCCGCCCCCCGCCGGGCGGGGCGCGGGCTTAATCCGCATCGTCGAAACCATGCGCCGACTCGATGATGTAGGTGGGGCGCCCCCTCACCTCGTGAAAAACCCTGCCCAGGTATTCCCCCAACACCCCCAGCGTGATGAGCTGTACGCCGCCCAGAAACAAAATCGTCACCATCAGCGACGCATAGCCCGGCACATCCGTGCCCAGCGCCAGCCTGCGCACTACCAGAAAAGCAGCGTAACAGAAGGCGCTCCCCGATATGACGAGCCCGAAATAGCTCCACACCCGCAACGGCAGCGTGCTGGACGCCGCGATGCCGTCCAGTGCCAGGTTCCAGAGCCGCCAATAGCGCCACTTGGTCTCGCCCGCGACGCGCGGGGGGCGCTGGTATTCCACCCGCGCCGCCGGATACCCCACATAATCGAACAGCGACCTCACGAAACGCTGCTTCTCGGGCAGACGGTTTACCGCCTCCACCACGCGGCGCGACATCAGCCGGAACGCGCCAACGTTCCCGGGCACGGACACATCGGCCATACGGCTGTAGAAACGCCAGAACAGATGAGCGGTCAGGCGCTTGGCCCAGCTCTCCCCCGTGCGGCTCACGCGCACGCAATAGACGATGTCGTAACCCTCGCGCCACTTCTCCACCAGGCGCGGAATCAACTCCGGCGGGTCTTGCAGGTCGGCGTCCATGGGAATCGCCGCCTGGCCGCGGCACAGCGAGAGGCCGGCGCAGAGCGCGTGCTCCTTGCCGAAGTTGCGCGACAAATTGACCACCTTGATGCGCGGGTCGCGGCGATGGCGTTCGAGCAGCCGCGCCAGCGTGTCGTCCCGGCTGCCGTCGTTCACGCAGACGATCTCGTAGTCGCCGCCGACTTCGCGCAACGCTTTTTCCGTGCGCGCAAAAAACTCGCCGAGGCCCGGCGCCTCGTTGTACATCGGGACAACAATAGACAATATCATTCCTGCTCCCCTGCCGATACGCGCAGTGCGGGGAATTGACCCGCCATGCGGCGCGCGCAACCCGCCGCCGCCCGCAAACGAATGCCGGAACGCCGCCGCGCCGCAACGACGAATTCTACCGGCAACATGCGGAGAATATAGCCGGGAAAAGCCAGCCTGTTAATACCCGTTCTTTGCCCCCGCCCTGGCCCTCTCCCGAAAGGAGAATCGTTATGCGCCGTCAAACGGCAAATGGATGGCCGCGCGGCCACAGCGACCAGCGGCCAGGGCGGGTTTTTTATCTGAAGCACGGTGGGGCGCATCGTTCCCTGCGTGAGGAATTCTATACCCGATATCGAGGCGACTGGCGTTTGCGGACGGTGAACCGCGCCATGGAGGACTTCCAGAAACACTACTGTCACTACCGCCCTCACGGCGGCAGAGGCAGAGACATGCTTACCCCTATGGAGTATTATCGCCGCTTCGCGGAGGCAGCCTGATTTGTCTCATATGTGGCGGCCCCATACAGGGCCTCGACGCTAACCGATCGCCTTGACATATTCTGAACCCGCAAAGCTCGCCCCTCCCGCCAACGAAGGAACCCAGTCGTGATGCCCTTGCGGATTCCCGCGACAATCTCCCTAAGCCCTGGCGAAACCCGGATCGTCGGCCTGGCGTTAGCCGTCAAGACCGCGATGGCGGCGTTCATGCTGTTCGTTTTCTACCAATTTTCGGATTTCGAGCAAGTTCACCACCTGTCGACTCGCTGGTACACCGGCACAGAAAATCGCACCGCCTGGTATCTTGCCTTCGCCAACTGGGACGGCCAACATTATCTGATACTGTCCGACCTGGGTTACAAGCACTTGAGTCTCTCTCAGGGGTTTTACCCGCTGTATCCGATGCTGATTCGCGCGTTGAGTCCGGTGTTCTCGCCATGGATGTCCGGGCTCATACTGAACTACCTGTTCACCGCCGGCTTCTGCGTGTTCCTCTATCGCATCGCCGCACATATGAAATGCCCAAAACCGCATCTGGCCGTGTTGATGCTGCTCGCTTTTCCCACTGCGTTTTTCACCGGGGCGATCTACACCGAAGCGCTGTTTTTGTTTCTCCTCACGGGCTTCCTGTATCATCTGTTGGTCACCCGAAGTTACGCCATTTTGATGTATGCGTTCTTAATGCCGTTGACCCGGGGGACAGCGGCATTTGTCGCCGGCGGCCTGCTGCTCCACACCGCGCTCGAATACGCGCGGGCGAGCAGCCGCGCCAAAAAACGGGCGCGCGCCGCGCAAATCGCGCCAGGCAAACCGTTCGACTGGCGCTACCCCGCGCTTTGTCTGGCCGCATTCTTCGCCGGCGCGCTGGCGTATCTTCTGTTTATGCAACTCGCCACTGGCAATGCGTTTGCCGGATTCGCAGTTCAGGACCGGTTCCCTGCGCAAAACAAAACCTCCAATCTGTTCATCCCGACCATCTTTCTCCGCCACCTAATCGCTGACATCAAATTTTTCGGCGCCCTGCTCGCCAGCCTCGAAAACCTTCGGAACTTCCACCATATGCTGCCCGATCACGGCGTGGCGCTGTTCTTCCTTGGCGCCTTAATCCTTGTGCTGCGCCGGGAATGGGCGCTATTGTGCTTTTACTTCCCTCTCGTCTATGCGCACACCGCCATAAGCGCCGGAACGACAACCGCTTACTTTCGTTATATGCTGAGCGCGGCCCCATTTTTGGTACTGGCGTGGCTGAAAGCCGCCCCCCGCCCTGCCGCAACCTATGCCTTGTGCGCCGTGCTCTTTGCGGCGCAACTCTATTTCGCCTACAGATTCAGCGTGAACCTGTGGGCCGGATGACTATGGGCGCAGGAAAGCCCATCGAGAGGCGCCCGCGGCCGGGGCGGGAAGCGGCGGATTCCCGCTAACGATTCCCTTCCCGCCATGGAGGGTAGATTCCTGCCCCCGTTAATGCAGTAAAGACAAGCCAGGGGCAAGCCTGCGCCTTGTTCTTCCCATCACCCCCCCCTTGAGGGGGAGTGATGCGTACGAAACAGACTGTGTAAAAACCCTGCGGGCATCCAGCGAATAAAGCCTACTCCGCCATTCCCATGCCCCCACCCCGCCATTCCCGCGCAGGCGGGAATCCAGCATAGAAAGCGCGCGCTTCGCGCTCCTTCAGGGCGGGGCGAGGGGGCGGCAGACAGCCATAAACTCGCGCCGCCGCC
>JAPPQA010000064.1 GCA_028817255.1 Gammaproteobacteria bacterium
GCCTAAAAATCCGTGGGGAAGGGCTGCACGGAAACCATGCTGCCGGGTTCGATGTCGCCGGCTTCCTCCGGGAGCAGGATGTAGCAGTCGGCGAGCGACATGGAACGCAGAATCCCCGAGCCCTGGCCGCCGGTCTTGCGCACCACCAGGCGGCCGTCCTGGTCCCGTTCCAGGCAGCCGCGCTGGTACTCGATGCGCCCCGGCCGCTTGCGCAGCCTGGAGACGCAGGGCAATTCGAAGCGCGGCGGCGGCGGCGGCTCCGTTTCGCCTTCGAGGCGGCGCAACGCCGGCGCGACGATCTGGTGGAAGGTGACCATCACCGAGACGGGATTGCCCGGCAGGCCGAATAGCCACATCTCCCCGATGCGCCCGAAGGCCAGCGGCCGTCCCGGCTTCATGGCGACCTTCCAGAAGTCCATCTGCCCGATCCGCGCCAGGACTTCGCGCACCCGGTCCGCCTCGCCCACCGAAACCCCGCCGGAGGTGATCAATACATCTGCGCGCGCCGCCGCATCGCGGAAGGCGCGCTCCAGCAGCTCGCTTTCGTCCCGGACTACGCCTAAATCCAGCTGTTCGATCCCCGGGCGGCGCAGCATCCCGTACAGGGTGTAGCGGTTGCTGTCGTAGAGCATGCCCGGCGCGAGCGTTTCGCCTACGGAGCGGAGTTCGTCGCCGGTGGAACAAAAGGCGACGCGCAGAGGGCGGCGCACCACCGCCTGCCCCAGACCCAGCGAGGCCAGCAGGCCGAGGTCGGCCGCCGTCAGCCGGCGCCCCGGCCCGAAGATGCGGTCGTCACGCCGGATGTCTTCGCCGCCGGCGCGCACGTTGTCTCCCCGGCGGGTGCCGGCGGCGAGGCGCACGGCATCCTCTCCCGGCAGTTCCTCGGCGTGCTCCTGGATGACGACGGTGTCGCAGTCCGGCGGCACCAGGGCGCCGGTCATGATGCGCACGCATTCGCCTTCGCCTACCGGGCCGGTGTGGGGGTGGCCGGCGTAGGCGTGTCCCAGCAGCCGGAAGCGGCGCTCCCCGGGGCGTTCCCCGGTGGCGGGCAGGTCGGCGCCGCGCACGGCATAGCCGTCCATGGCGGAGTTGGTGCCGGGAGGCACGTCCAGGGGGGCGCGGATCTCTTCCGCCAGCACCCGTCCCAGCGCGTCTCGAATGGCGACGGTCTCGGTGCCGGCGACGGGCCGCAGCCGTTCGGCAATCCGCACCCGCGCCTCTGCCACGCTCAAAGATTCCGGGTCGAAGTCGTCCTGGCAGCTGGCGCGGAGCTTCATCCCGCGCCTCCTGCCGCGGCGGGCGGCGCCTCCGCGCCGCTCTGGGCTGTAGCCGCTTTCCGTTCTGTCTTCAGTTCGGTCTCCAGGGCATTCCGCTCTTCCGGGGTGTTGATGTTGCGAAACATCCGCGGGCGGTCGGAAAAATCCACTTCCACCGCCCGTTCCTGCCGCAACCAGGGGTCAATCTTGCGCCCGCCCGCCGCCAGGTACGCTTGCAGGGAGGGATACAGGCGGCGGTCGAGCAACGCGAACACCGGCTGCAGCCGCTCGCCGTCGCGGGCGACGCTGAGCATGGCGCCGTCCGCTGCCCGCAACGCCTGCAACAGTCGCGCCACCAAGTCGGGGGCAAGCAGCGGGCTGTCGCAGGGGGCGGTGGCCACATAGGGAGTCTGGCAGACGGCCAGGGCGCTGGCGACCCCGGCCAACGGCCCGGCAAAGTCGGCCAGGTCGTCTTCGATTACCGGATAGCCGAAGGCGGCGTAGCGTTCCCGGTTGCGGTTGGCGCTGATCAGGAGCCGCTGGACCTGGGGGGCCAGGGCGCTTAGCGCGTATTGCGCCAGGGGGCGGCCGGCGAGCGGCAACAGCCCCTTGTCGCGCCCGGCCATGCGCCGCGCTCGCCCGCCGGCCAGGATCAGGCCGGTGACCTGCGGGCGGGCGTCAGGGCGGGGTGTCCTGGGGTCCGGTTTTTCCGGGATGCGCGAAGCCGTGGAGTTCATAGGCGGCCAGTCGTACAGATTTGTATTTTACGGTTGACAGTTATATTGTGGAACGACGATGGGGCAAGCGTGAGCGGATTGTAAGAATCGAGGCCAAACGATAGGAATGAACGAGGAGACCTTCAATATGGAGTTGCGCCGGTTTCTCAAGCGCGTGGGGATTACCTCCCAGCGCAAGATGGAGGAAGCGGTGCGCGAGGCGCTGGACCAGGGCCGTCTGAAGGGGAGCGAGACGGTGCCGGCGCGGGTCACCCTGGAGATTGATTCCCTGGGGGTGCGCGAGGTCATCGAGGGGAATATCGCCCTGGAATAGCGGCGCCCGCAACGGCGCCGCCGGCCACGGCCAGCTTGCGCGGCAGTTTGAGATCCCGGACCACGTGTTCGTCGCCGTGATAGACCAGGAAGTGTTGCCGGCCCTGTACGCGCGCCAGCATGACGATGCCGGTCTGGCGGGCGAGTTCCAGCCCCATGCGGGTGATCCCGGAGCGCGACAGCAGCGCCGGGATTCCCATTTGCGCCACCTTGATGACCATCTCCGAGGTGAGCCGGCCGGTGGTGTAGAAGACCTTGTCGGCGCCATCCGTCTCTTCCAGCCACATTCTGCCCGCGATGATGTCCACCGCGTTGTGTCGGCCCACGTCTTCCGCGAAGATCAGCACTTCCTCGCCGCGGCACAGGGCGCAACCGTGCACGGCGCCCGCCGCGCGATAGACTTGGTTGTGGCTGGCGAGTTGCCGGAGCAGGGCGTAGATTTCGGATTGTCGCAGCGGGCGCGCCGGTCGCAGGCGGGTCCGCGCCAGGCGCTGGCGCAGATCGCCGTACACGGTGCCCTGGCCGCAACCGGTGGTAACCGTGCGTTTTTGCAGGCGCCGGCGCCAGTCTTCGTCGCGGCTCGTGGATACCGCCGCGGCTTCCGTTTCCCAGTCCACCTGCACGGAGCGGATCTCGCGGTAGTCTTCGATCAGCCCCTGGTTTTTCAGGTAGCCCAGCGCCAGCCATTCCGGCTGCTGGCCCAGGGTCATCAGGGTGACCAGTTCATAGCGGTCCAGGTACAGGGTCAGGGCGCACTCGCCCGCGATTCGCAGTTGCCTGACGTTCCCGTATTCGTCGGTTGCGGTGACGGCGGAGGCGGGTTCCAGGGATGCGGCGCTCATCTCCGGCCGATAGCGGGCCACCTTATCCTCCAGTGAGGTTCATGTACCTCAGGATCTTCGGCTGGCTGTCCAGCTGGAATTCGTGTCCCTGGGGCTTGATCTTCATGGCGTCCCGGATCGCCTGGCGCAACGCCTCGCCGTCTCCCGGTTGGGAGCGCACCACCTGGCGCAGGTCGGCGGAGTGTTCCTGCCCCAGGCACAGGAGCAGGCGCCCCTGGCAGGTCAGGCGCACGCGATTGCAGTTGGCGCAGAAGTTGTGGCTGTGCGGGGAGATGAAACCGACCCGGGTGCCGGTGTTCACGTTGCGGTAATAGCGCGACGGGCCGCCGGTGTTCTCCGCGGTGGGGAGCAGCTGGAATTCCCGGCGCAGGTCTTCCAGGATATGGTCGCTGGAGTAATACGCCTCGGCGCGGTCGTGCTCGTCAACCTGGCCTAGCGGCATTTCCTCGATGAAGCTGATGTCCAGGCCGCGGTCGCCGGCGAAGCGCGCCAAGTCGCAGACCTCGTCGTGATTGCGGTTCTTGAGGATGACGGCGTTGATCTTCAAGCCGGCGAAACCCGCCTCGCGCGCCGCCTCGATCCCCGCCAGCACCTGCTCCAGGTTCCCCCTGCGGGTGATCTTGCGGAAGCGGTCGGCACGTAGCGAGTCCAGGCTGATATTGATGCGCCGGACCCCGCACTCCTTGAGTTCGCGGGCATATCGGGTCAGTTGCGAGCCGTTGGTCGTTAGCGCGAGTTCCCGCAGGCCGGGGAGCCGTCCCAGTTCCCGCAACAGCGAGGTGACGTTGTGCCGCACCAGCGGTTCGCCGCCGGTGACCCGAATCTTGTTGACGCCCATTGCGGCAAAGGCGCGCGCGATGGCGGCGATCTCCTCCAGCCGCAACACCTCGTCGCGGGGCAGGAAGCGCATCTTTTCGCTCATGCAATATACGCAGCGAAAATCGCATCTATCGGTTACCGAGATGCGCAGATAGGTAACCCTGCGCCCAAACCGGTCTATGAGCTGCGTAGTTGTCTCTTGCCGGGACATGGTTCCACAATTCCTTGCCGCAGGCTCAATTTTAGCACGCTTCGCCGGGGAGGGGCCAGTGGCGGGCCCGGTTGCCGTATTTGGAGCCAGCGACGGCGCAGGAGTAGGGATTGCGGCGGGTAGCGCGGCGAGGCCGCCGCTTGCGCTGCCCTTCGACTCTCGGGCGCATCATTGCCACGGCGCCGGACCGGATGCGCCGCAACCTGCCCCGGCGTCTGGGCCGCTGGGGCGGGTCAAGCTCCAAAGTGCGAGAAAATGGCGCAAATCCAAGGCGTTGCGCCGCGAGGCGCTGGAAATGGCCGCCAGAAACACCGTCGAGAGGCATCCG
>JAPPQA010000065.1 GCA_028817255.1 Gammaproteobacteria bacterium
TGCTTCCTTTCCCATAGATTAAGGCGTTCTTCTCCCTCAGTGCCATATGCGCCGGCCCTCGACGGCACTGTGCAGAATTCTCGTGTTTCCGCTATAATAGCGAATAGCGGCATTGCACAAGGGGTTGGGCAAATAGTGTACGAGAGACCGCGGCAGAGAGCGCACCGGGGGGCTGGAGGTTCCGGCGCCATGAACGAGATTGAGAGTCGGCGCCTGTTGCGTCGCCACGGCATTGTCCCCACCGCGCAGCGGGTGCGCATCGCAGCTTTGTTACTGATGCGCCACCGGCACGTAACGGCCGATGGGTTGCGCGCGCAGCTGGCGCTTCGGGGCCAGGCGGTTGCCAAGGCCACCGTGTACAACACCCTGAATCTCTTTACCCACCGGGGTTTGTTGCGGCAGGTGGTGGTTGCGCCGGGGAAGGTCTTTTTCGATTCCAATACCTTCGCGCATCACCATTTTTACAACGAGGATACGGATACCCTGGAGGACTTCGACAGCGGCGGCGTGGCCATCCGAGGGCTGCCGCCGTCGCCGCGGGGCACGGTGGTCGAGCGGGTGGATGTCGTCGTCCGGGTGCGCGGCGCGGCTGGTCCGGTCGCCGGCCAGGGCGAGCGCGGGGTCGAGGTCGAAGCCGAAGAGGAGCGGACACGTGGCCGGGGTAGCTCAACCGGTAGAGCAACGCATTCGTAATGCGTAGGTTGTGGGTTCGAGTCCCTCCTCCGGCATTCGATTCTATGTGCCGCGATTCCGCGCGGAGCAGGGGATATGAACGCTAAGCAAGTGCGGAGACCGCCCGGGGCAAAACCGCCCGGCGCAAAACCGCGCGGGGCGGCAAAGCCTCCCGCCGGGGCGAACCCTCCTGCCAGGAAGCAGGGCGCCTTCTCCAGGGGCTTGCCCCTGGATGCCGTGCTGGCGGTGCGTCTGGCGTCCCGGATCGGCAGGGCCCGCATGGAGAATATAACGGAGCGCCAAGTCGTGTTGTTGCAGGCCGTCCTCGGCGGCGGCGCCGCGGCGCTCTTGCTTGCCGGCGCCTTGTTGTTGAATTTCCTGGCCGGGCTGTTGCTGGTCGGGTTCAGCTTTTTCGGCGAGTTCGCCAAAATCGTGGCGGGTGGGCGGCCGTCCCATCTGGTCCCGCTCTGCAAGGCGGGGGTGCTGGCCGCGGTGTTTATCTGCATGGGGTTGGGGCAAATCTTCAGCCTGGGCGTACTCGCCGTGTTCGTCGGTTTGCTGGCCGGCGTCTTCCTGGCCGCCTATGTGGGCTTCGTCGCCTATATGCAGGACCGGGTGGGGCAGGCGCTGAAGCATAAGTCGGGAGGGAAACCGCCCCGGATGCCTACGCTGTTCGGTTATTCCTGGGACGACTTGCTGTACCTGATGCCTGTTTTCGCCTTGTTCAAGGGCGGCTTAAGCTGGGTGCTGGTTGCGGCGATTGTAGGGGCGCCCCTCGCTGCGCTGCTGGCGGCCTGGCATTACTACCGGTTGGAGCACGCCGACTCCGGGTAGGCCCCGCGGGCGGCAAGCCCGCCTGCGTTCGGGAACTGCGCCGCCCGGGCGCCGCGGAGAAAGGCCGGGCCCCCGGTGACGAGCCTGCCCGCGGTTTGCGCGGCGGAGTTGCCGGTTTTTCCCGGTCTCTTATCAGCCCTCGAAATTGTCCTCGAAATGGACGTAATCAATAAGGAACACCGCGCCCAGGAACACCGCCTTCAATTTGATGTCCCATTGCGCCGGGAATTGGATGCCGAAGTTGTCCGCGTCCGTCCAGGCCTCCTTGGTCAGGCCGCTCCATTTTTTGACGATCTCGCCGTACTCGCGGCTGTTGTCTCTGATCTTGAAGGTCCACGGTTTTAGCAAGGGGCCGAATAACCGGTATTTCTCCCTGCCGGAAACGTCGTACACCGAATAGATGCGGCGCAGTAGCGAGAACTGTTTCTCGACTGCCCCCAGCCGCCGCCCCTTCGCGTCAAAGATATCAACCCGTTGATAGTAGAGGCGGAATGGCCGCACGATTCGTATGGCCGTCTGGGCGTCCTCCGTCATGACGAGCATATTAAAAGGGCGCCTGGATTTCAGCAGCTGGCGCCGGCCCCATTCGCCCATGCCCTTTGCGGAGGGTTGTTCTATGGCCAGGAAAAGCATACGTCCGGCCCCGTCCAGAACGGTGTATTTGTTGCGGGTCTCGTAGAAGTCCGCGAGGGCCTCGAACAATTCCACCTTCTGGCTTACCACGAGGCTGCTGAGTTGTTGCAATTTCTCGAGCATGAAACTCCCCTCCCTGCCGTTGCCGGCAACGCATGCCGTTGTTCCCAATAGTATATAGGGCGCCCTGTTCCGGGCAACGTCGTTGCCTGGCGTCGCCGGCGCGCTCCCGGCCCCGGAACCGCGGCGGATTCTTATGCCCGGGAGCCGCGGCCCCGCTTCATGAGGCCCGCCCCAGGTAGTAGAGGAGCATCAGGGCGGCGAGCGCCGCCAGGGCGCCCAGGGCGGCGGCGCCGCTGGCTGCGTAGCCGTCCCGGACGGCGGCGCGCAACAGGCGGCGGCCCCCGCGCGCGCCGCGCGCCTGCAATGCCGCCAGCGTCCCCGCCAGCGCCCGTTGCGGCACCGAGGCGGCTGCGCCCGCCCGCCGCCAGGCGGCGGGCAACAGGCGCCTGTAGGTCCATTCCGCATCCAGGTTGACGGAAGGCAACTCCGGCGGGTAGAGGCCGGTTTGCCGCAGCCATACGAAGGCCAGGGCCGAAAAGCACAGCAGCTGCAATTGCGCGATGACGTGGCCGGTCTCGTAGGGAGAGTAGCTCACCGGGAAGGGCAGCAGCGCGTACAGCGGCCCCGGGAAGCAGCCGATAAGCACGCAGAGCAGGGCCGCCGCCGCCATGGCGAGCAGCATATTGGCGGGCGGGTCGGCGCCGCGAATCCCGGAATCGTGGCCGAAAAAGGCGAAGAAGGGAATCTTGATCCCGGCATGGTGGAATACCCCCGCCGAGGCGAACAGCAGGGCCAGCCACAGCCACGGATGCCCCCCGGCGAGCACCGCTTCCATGATCAGGGACTTGCTGACGAAACCGTTGAACAGCGGGAAGGCGGAGATGGAAGCGGCCCCGATGACGCACAGGAACGCGGTGCGGGGCATGCTCCGGTACAGCCCGCCCAGCCCGGCGGCGTCGCAGCGCCCCGTGGCTTGCAGCACCGCGCCCATGGACATGAACAGCAGGCCCTTGAACAGCACGTCGTTGCAGGCGTGGGCGACGGCGCCGGCCAGCCCCAGCGCCGCCCCCGTCCCGACCCCGCAGACCATAAAGCCCAGTTGGTTGATCATGCTGTAGGCCAGCACCCGCCGCAGGTCGTTCTCGATCACCGCGTAGAAGATCGGGAAGCAGGCCATGACCACGCCCAGGTAGAGCAGCGGCTCGCTGCCGGGGAAGCCGCGCACCATCGCATAGACCGCGACCTTGGTGGTGAAAATGCACAGGAAAACGGTCCCCGTGGGCGTGGCCTCCGGGTAGGCGTCCGTCAGCCAGTTGTGCAGCAGCGGGAAGGCGCACTTGATGCCGAAGGCGAGGAAGATCAGCCAGCCCGCGGCATCGTCCAGGCCGATGTAGCCGAACCCCGCGTCGCCGGTCGCGCCGATGCGCCAGAGCAAGCCGCTCAGCAGCAGCAGCCCGGACAGCAACTGGGCCGCCAGGTACCGGCAGCCCGCGGTAAAGGCCGCCGGGGTGCGCCGCGCCCAGACCAGGAAGGTCGAACTAAGGGCCATTGCCTCCCAGGCCAGGAACAGGGTTACCAGGTCGCCGGCGCACACCGCCATCAAGGCGCTGCCGATGTAGGCCAGGGCGGCGGCGTGCTGCATTCGGTCGCGCACATGCATGGCGAAGAGCAGGCTCATCAGGGCGGCGCAGTGGAACAGCAGCGCGAAGACGCGGCTAAGCGGGTCGAGCCGGTAGGGAGTGAGCGCGACCCCGAACAGGGAGAACTCCAGCAGCGGCCCCTCCGGGGCGCCGAGCAGGCAGGCGGCGCCCAGCAGGGGAGCGAGCAGCAGCAGCGCCTTGCCGGCGCGCTGCCGCAGCAGAGGCAGCAGGCAGGCGGCGGCAAAGAACCAGAGCCAGGGCGGCAGGCTACTCGCGCTCATAGTAATCCTCGGAACGCATCACCGCCCGCCGCAGCAGCCGGGCCGACAGCACCAGGGCGACGCAGGCGACGAAACCGAACAGGCTGTAGAAGCCCCACAGCCCTTCCCAGGCGTGGCCCCCGTGGCGCCAGCCGCCGAACTCCAGCAGCAGCAGGGCCGCGCATACGGCGTACAGCGCCCGCCGCCCGCGGGCGCCCGTGCCGGGGCGCGGCGCCCCGCTCATCCCGCCGCCCCTGTCGGCGCCCGCACCGCCGTCTCCCACAGGCCGTGCAGCAGGTCGTACAGCGGCTGCGGCAGGAAAAACAGCAGGATGCAGCCGCCCGCGGCGGCCGCGATCCCAATGCGGCAGGGCAGCGGCGCCCTGCCGGTCGCCCTCAGGTCCGCCCCTGCCGCCGGCGCCAGCAGGAAGGCCCGCACCGGCACGGCCAGCAGGTAATAAACGCTGAGCAGGGAGCTGATCGCCATCGCGGCCACCGGCACGTAATACCCCGTTTCCAGGCTGCCGAGCAACAGGAACCATTTGCTCCACATGCCGCCGGTCGGGGGCAGGCCGATGATGCTCAGGCTGCCGATCAGAAAGGCGGCCATGGTCAGCGGCATGCGGCGCCCCAGGCCGCTCAACTCGCTGACGCGGGTCTGGCCGCCGGCCAGCAGGATGGCGCCGGCGCAGAAGAACAGCGTGATCTTGCCGAAGGCGTGGGTGGCGATATGCAGTC
>JAPPQA010000066.1 GCA_028817255.1 Gammaproteobacteria bacterium
GGCTTGTCTTTACTGCATTAACGGGGGCAGGAATCTACCCTCCATGGCGGGGTGGTGGGAATCTTTTCCCTCGCCGCTCAGTCCTCCGGGAGCAGGACGGCGGCGCCGGAGAGCCGGCCCGCGCGCAGGTCGGCAAGCGCGGCGTTGGCCTCGGCCAGGGGGTAACCCCGCGTCTCCGTCGCGATCCCGATCCGGGATGCCAGCGCCAGAAATTCGCGCCCGTCCCGGCGGGTCAGGTTGGCCACCGAACGCACGCAGCGTTCCTGCCACAACAATGCGTAGGGGAAGGACGGGATGTCGCTCATGTGGATGCCGCCGCAGACCACGACTCCGCCTTTGCGCACCGCGGCCAGGGCCTTCGGCAACAGCGCGCCCACGGGGGCGAAGAGAATCGCCGCGTCCAGGGGGCGCGGCGGCGGCCGTTCCGAGTCGCCCGCCCAGGCGGCGCCCAGGCCGCGGGCGAAATCCTGCGCCTGCCGGTCGCCGGCGCGGGTGAAGGCGTAGATCTCGCGCTCCTCCGCCAGGGCGACCTGCACCAGAATATGCGCCGCCGCTCCGAAGCCGTATATGCCCAGGCGCTGCGCCGCGCCCGCCATGCGCAGACAGCGGTAACCGATCAGGCCCGCGCACAACAGGGGCGCCAGCGCCGCGGCGGCGGCATCTTCCGGCAGGGGGAAACAGAAGTCGGCGCGCGCCAGCGCGAACTGGGCATAGCCGCCGTGCGCATGGTAGCCGGTGAAGGAAGGCGCATCGCACAAGTTTTCGCGCTCCTCGCGGCAGTATTCGCAAGTGCCGCAACTGCGCCCCAGCCAGGGAACCCCGAGCCGCGCCCCGGGCGCAAAGGCGGCGCCCTTGCCGGCCGCCGCGACGCGCCCCACGATCTCGTGCCCAGGCGCCAGCGGCAGCAGAGGCGGCGGCAGTTCGCCGTCCGCGATATGCAGGTCGGTGCGGCAGACGCCGCAGGCCTCCACCCGCAACAGCACTTCGCCCGCCGCGGGCCGCGGACGCGGCAACTCCGCCTCTCGCAGCGGCGCGCCGGGCGCCTCCAGCACCATGGCCCGCATCGTCTCCGGCAGGCGCCCCTGCCGGGCATGTGCAGTCTTATCCATCAGCAACGCCAGAAGATATAATCATACCCCGGGGGCGCAGGCCCGGACACGCGGACCCAGGCACGCAACCCCGGCGCGTAAACGATTATGCCTGCCCCGGAAAAAACGACAAGGAAAGAAATCTCCAGCGGCGCATGCGGGGCGGCATTCGCGCCGTCATGAAGAAGGCCGCGGACGACACCGAACAACGGCTGGTCAACGGGGATGCCAGGGACCTCTCCTTCCTGGCCGACGAATCCGTTCACTTGGCCGTAACGTCTCCGCCCTATTGGAACCTCAAGGAATACAACTCCTGTGCCGGGCAGATTGGCAACATGGACGATTACGAGGAATTCCTGGGCGAATTGGACAAGGTTTGGCAGGAGGTTTACAGGCTCCTGGTCCCCGGCGGGCGTCTGGTCTGCGTAGTGGGCGACGTCTGCGTCTCCAGGCGCAGCTTCGGCAGGCATATGGTTTTTCCCCTGCATTCGGATATATGCGTCTTGTGCAGAAAGATCGGTTTCGACAATCTGAACCCCATTATCTGGCACAAGATCGCCAACGCCACGCTGGAAGTGGAGAACGGCTCGAAATTCCTGGGCAAGCCATACGAACCGAACGCCATCGTTAAAAACGATATCGAGTTCATTCTCATGCAGCGCAAACCGGGCGGCTACAGGAAGCCGACGCCGCGGCAGAGAGAGTCAAGCCGGATCGGCAAGGAGGATTTTCATCTTTGGTTCCGGCAGATCTGGATGCTGGGCGGCGCTTCCGCCCGGCACCATCCGGCGCCGTTTCCGTTGCCGCTGGCAACCCGGCTGGTGAGGATGTTTTCCTTTGCCGGGGACACGGTGCTCGATCCGTTCTGCGGCACGGGCACCACGATGGTCGCCGCCATGCAAAGCGGCAGAAATTCCATCGGCGTCGAAATAGACGCGGCCTACTGCAAGCAGGCGGCGCTGCGCCTGCAATCGGAGTCGTCGAATTTGTTCGCAAAAAACGGCATCGTATTCGAGACGGCGCCGGGCCGGGATGTCGGACGATAGGGCCGCGCCTGCAAGCCGTTACGCAATCAAGGGGGAAAGATTCTCTTAGCCGCCATTCCCATGCCCCCACCTCGCCATTCCCGCGCAGAGCTTGCCCCTGGCTTGAACAGGGGCGGGAATCCAGC
>JAPPQA010000067.1 GCA_028817255.1 Gammaproteobacteria bacterium
CCGTCCCAGACAACGACACTTCCGGCGGAAAACCGGCGCTCGTGCAATATCCGGGCTAGCGGTCGGCGGGGCTCCAGCGCAGCGATGGCAACGGGCGGGTGCGGATTCCCGAGCGCCACAGGCACCGCAGTTCCGCAGCGTATCCGTTGCGGGCGCATCCGCGAGTATAATAGAGCGGTCTTTCCCCAGGCGCCGGGGAAACCGCCAATGAACCAGAAATTCCTGATCAGCCTCGCCTCCCGGAAGTTCCAGGCCGCCATGACGCGATCGCCGAGTTCCAGATCGCTTTCCTGTAGCGCGGGAGGACCGGCTTGAGCGAATCTCGCCTCCCGCCGCCGGCCCGCGCGCGCCGGATAAGACAGACGCTGTTGCTATCGCTGGCGCTGACCGTCGCGGGTCTGCTCGCGGCCCTGCGCCTGTTGCCGTACTGGCTAGACGCGTACCCGCAACAAGCGGCACGGATCGTCGGCTCGTACCTGAATTTCCCCCTGCAAGCGGGAGAGATCTCGTCATCCTGGCAGGGATGGCGGCTTATTCTGGAGGCCCGCGCCGTCAAATTCCCGAAGCTGGACGGGCGCGGCTCCCGGGCGCAAATCGAACTCTTGCGCCTGGAGCTGCTCCCGCTCTCCCTCCCGCACCGGCAATGGCCGGGCCTGCGGCGAGTTGTCGTGAAGGGCTTGTTGGCGGAGTTGAGGCCGCCGCGGATCGGCGCCAGCGCCGCCCCATGGCGGCCGGGACAATTCCCCGAATCGTTCTCCATGCAAGAATTCGCGCGTTCCCACGGCCGGACGCTCCCTGAAAAAGACCTGTTTTTCCTCGACTCCGAGTTGCGGTGGCTGCCGGCGACAGACGAACACCAGCCGCTGCCGCCGCTCTCTATTCCCTCCCTGCGCCTGCAACGGCGGAAGGGCGGCATTTTGGTTGACGCCACCGTGGCCCCTCCCGCCTCCTACGGCGATCCCTGGCGCCTGCGCTTCGACAGCCGCGGTCCGTTAGGCAAGGGCAACGGCCTGTTGCATATTGCCAGCGAAGGACTGGAACCGGCCCGCTGGCTGCCTCCCGGCCGGGTACCGGGTCCGTTGCGTCCGACAGCGGGCCGACTGCAGGGCGAGGCCTGGCTGGACTGGCGCCGGGGCAAACTGGAATCGCTGCAGGGCCGCCTGGCGGGCGAGCTGCGATTGCAAACGGCGGCAGGCCAGCGGCTGCATCCGCGAAAACTGAGCGCCCAGTTCGTCGGCGACCGGGATGGGAAAGAGTGGCATTACTACGGGGCGCGTATCGAAACCATGGCGACGGACAGCGGTCCCTGGCCGCCCACCGAGCTGCGCCTGGCCCAGGCGCCGACGGGCGCAGAGCGGCAACTGCTGCTGAACCGGCTGGCCTTGCGGAAACTGCCGGAATTGCTGCCCCTGCTGCCGGAAAAAATACTGAAAAAAGAATGGACCGCGCGCGTCCCGCCGAACGCGGGCGGCGAGCTGCGCAACCTGTTGCTGCGTACAGGGGCAGGCGCCCCCAGCCTGGAACTGGAACTGGCCGAGGTCGAACTGGCCGGCGGCAAGCTGCTGCGCCGGGCATCGGGAGTCGGCGGCCGCGCCTGGATCGGCGACGACGGCATCAGGGCCCGGCTGCATGGCAGGGAGATGGTGCTCGATATTCCCCGCTTATTCGATATCCCCCTGGAACTGGTGCGCCCACGGGCCTTCCTGCACTGGGAGCCGGCGGCGGAGCGGCCGCGGTTGCGCTTTCTCCCCGCGACGGCGCAACTCTCCGGGGCACACTGCAAGCTGCACGGGACGCTGTACTGGCCGGGGCAACGGCGGCCGGCGGCGGCCGACCTGTACGTGCGCGTAGAAGACGCCGCGGCGCGCGACGTATTGCGGCATCTGCCCGTCAAGATCGGCGCCGGTACGCGGCGTCTCATGGAGACGACGATCCGCTCCGGCAAAGTGCGGCTTGGGCGCATTGTCTATCGCGGCGCGTTCGCGGACTTCCCTTTCGCCGCCAACGAGGGGCGCTTCCAGACCCGCATTCGTCTGCAGCAAAGCCAAGTGGCCCTGCGCGGCGACTCCCTGCCCCCGCTCCGCGACACCTCGGGCAATCTGGAGTTCGACGAGAGCAGTTTCCGCTCGCGGTTCGCTGGCGGGAGCTGGAACGGCCTGCGCGTAATCGGCGGCCAGATCGAGATCCGCGACATGAAGGAGCCGCAACCGGAGCTTCAGGTGCGGCTGCAGGGAGATCTGGAATCCGTACGGGAATGGCCCGCCGCCGAAGGCCTGCGCCTGCCAGCCGGCTGGCGCGGCGGCGGCGAGGCGGAGCTTGAAGCGCACTTCCGGCTGTCCGCCTCCCGCGCCGTCGGCGCCTGGCCCATACCGGAACGCGGGCGCCTGAAACTGCGCCAGGGCTGGCTGAAGCCGCCCGTCGGGCCCGGCCTGAGCGATATCCGGGGCACCGTGGAGGTCCGGGACGGCGCCCTGGTCAGCGAGGGCCTGCATGCGAACTACCGCGGCGACCCGTTGCGCATTCACCTGCGCTACCGCCCCGACAAAGCGCCGCGCTTCGCGTTCACCGCGCGCGGCAAGATCGGCGCCGAAACGATCGCCGCCGAGATCGAACGCTGGGGACTGGCGCCGGCCGATACCCCATCTTCCTTCGTCGCCGGACGGCTGCAGGGCGCCTCGGACTGGCAGGCAACCTACCGCGCGCATGAGGAGACTTGGCGCCTGGAACTGCATTCCCCCCTGCGCGGCCTCGCCGTCCGGCTGCCCTCGCCCCTGGGCAAGACCGCCGCCGAAGAACGCACTCTCTCCCTGCGCCTCGAGCGGCCCGCGGCGGAGGCAAGCCCCGCGCTCGCATGGCGATACGGACGGCAACTCCAGGGCAGCTACCGCCCCGATGCCCGGGCGGGACTGCCGGCGCGGTTCTCCGTGCAGGGACAAATCGGTATGCTAAGTATGGCCGAGTGGAGCGAACTGCTGTCCGAATTGCCGCGGAACCAGCCTGTGGCCCCGCCGTCCCTGCTTGGCGACACCCGGCTGCAACTCGACCGACTGGAACTGTTCGGCGCGCAATATCACGACATCTCGGCCGCGGTGGAGGCCACCCCGGAGGCATGGCGCGTCTCTCTGAGCGGCAGCGAACTGGACGGCGAACTGCATATACCTGCGCGACCGGATCCAACTTGGAGCGTCGCCTTGTCGCGCCTGTCCCTGGCCGGGCCGAAATTAGACCTCCCGAAAACCTCCCAAAAACCGGACGTGGACCCCCGCACCATGCCCACCGTGGCAGTCACGGTGCAGGAACTACTGCGCGACGGCACCTCGCTGGGCAGCCTGCACATCGCCACCGAGCGTATCGAAAGCGGCCAGGACCTGCGCCTGAAACTTGAGAGCGAAGGCCTGCTGCTGGACGCCACCGGCACCTGGGAGCAGCGCGAGGAGACGACGCAAACAGCGATCGAACTGACTCTGACAGCGGAAGAATTAGCGCATCTGTACCGGCTCCTTGGCGCCCCCTCGCCGACCCAGAAGGCGCCGACCCGGTTGCGGATGAGCCTGGACTGGCCCGGATCGCTGGCGGACTACAACTTGACCACGATGCGAGGCACGCTGGACATAGACCTGGGCAAGGGACGACTGCGCGATATCCAGTCCGGCGCCTCCGGATTGTTCGGCATTCTCAATTTGCAGAGCCTGTTGCGCCGGCTGCGGCTGGATTTCTCCGACCTGTTCGACGTGTTCCGCAAGGGGTTGAGCTTCGACTCGATCGCTGGCCGCCTGCGACTGGAAGACGGCAACGCCTACACGGACGACCTCACGGTCCGCGCCCCAGGCATAGACATTTATATCAGCGGCCGCAGCGGCTGGGCAGAACGCGACTACGACCAGGAAATTGCCGCCATCCCCAACCTTTCCAGCAACTGGCCCCTGTACGGGGTGCTGTTCGGCGGCATCCCCGGCGCCGGGATCGGCGGCGCCGTACTGTTACTGGACCGCTGGTTCGGCCAAGGCAAGGCCAACTTCGACCGCATCCTGACTCGCAAGTACCATATGACCGGCAATTGGGAAGAGCCCCGCATCGTCCGGCTGCGGGCAGAGCTGGAACAGCCGCAGAACGGTTTCGAGCGCCGCTCGCCGCTGGGCGGCGGCATCCCCGAACCGCAATAGACGCAGAACCGCCTCCGTGCCGGACTCCCGGCCTGTAGCGAATTCGGGGACTCTGCTGCGAGGAAGGAGGGGAACATTCGGCAACCGGAGCTGCCGGAGAGAGACGCGCGGCAGCGCGGCAGGGCGCGGGCGCGCCACTGCCGCCTTTACTGCCGCGTCATATCGGCGCAGCCGACGGTGGCCATTTCCCACGTCTCCACGTAGCAGGCGCTGATGCGGTCGGGGCCCATGATCCTGCCGTGATTGTAGCCCCTGCTGTTGGAGGCCACCCACACAAAGGACACGTTGTCTGGAAAGATCACGCCGAAAAAATCCCTGCGTCCCTCGGAGTAAACGAAGTAGCCGCGGAAACGGCGGTCTCTCTGCTCGGTGATATGGACTACCTTTTCGCCCCATTCCCTGTAACCTTTCAGGTCAGAGAGCGTGTAGTTCACGCCTTTCCAGTCGCCGACCAAATCGGGGATGCCGTCGTCGGCGAACGCGGCAACGGGCAACAGCGCGATAACGGCCGTCAAGGCGAGGAGCGAGTAAAGTCTGGTCGTCCTGGCATGCATCGGGTTCGCCTCCCTTTGTCTTCCGGCGCATAATCTTACTCCCGATCCGGGCCCGGGGAAAGTGTTGCGCAAGCCGTCCCCCAGGGGGCGGAGTACGGGCGCGGGAGAGGCATCCTGGGGCTGCCGTTCCAGGGCGGCGAAGGCATGGCGATGAAGGTATTGCTATTCGAGTACATTACCGGCGGGGGCTGCCGCGACCGGGAACTGCCAACGCCCCTGGCGCAGGAAGGCGAATTGATGCTGCAGGCGCTGGGTGCCGGCCTGAGCGCGGTTGCGGGCGTCCGTCTGACGACATTGCGCGACGCGCGGCTGCCAACGCCGGCCTTCGAGACCGACCTGCTGCGGGTGGGGACAGGCGACGACTGCGGCGCGATGCTGGACGAGGCGCTGGCGGACACCGATGCCTTCTGGCCCGTCGCGCCGGAGACCGGCGGGCTGCTGGCCAGATTGTGCCGCCGGGCAGAAGAACGGGCCTGCCTGTTGTTAAACTCGCCCGCGTGCGTGGTCGAGCAGACCGGCAGCAAATACCGCGCCGCGCAATGCCTGCGGGAAGCGTCGGTCCCCTGCGTGGAGACTGCGCGCCTGAGCGATTGCCGTTTTCCGCAAAAGCGCCGCCTGGTGATCAAACCGGACGATGGCACGGACTGCGAGGGCGCCCGCCTGCTGCCTGCCGGCGCGCTGCCGGACCGGGACGCGCAGTCGCGGGGAGATTACCTGTGTCAGCCTTACCTGGAGGGCGTGGCGGCCAGCCTCAGCGTGATCTACTCGCCGGCGGCGGCGCCCTGCCTGGTCGGCGTCAACCGACAAGAGGTTGCGCTCGAGCGGGGACGCTTCCGCCTGCGCGCCTGCCACGTCAACGCGCTGGCCGGCGCGGCACTGGATTGCGCGGAGATCGCGGCGGGCGTGCAGCGGGCTTTCCCGGGACTGGTGGGCTACGTGGGCATAGACGCAATAGCGAACGGGGTAGCGCTGACCGTGCTGGAGGTCAATCCGCGGGCGACGACCTCGTTCGCGGGGCTGGCCCGCTCCACGGACTGGAACCCCTGTGCCGGCGTCTTGCGCGCCGCCTCCGGCGAGGCGCCGGGCGGCCCGCCGCTACGGAACCGTGCCACAGTCGAGGTGCGCTGCGATGGCGGCTGAGGTCGTCGGCTGGGAC
>JAPPQA010000068.1 GCA_028817255.1 Gammaproteobacteria bacterium
GAGCGCCAGTTGCAGGGCGGAGACGGGGAACCCTGAAGGCAGCGGCGGGCGCCCCCAGTGCGCCGTTCGTTCGCGCGCGCAGCCGCTCCGGGTTACGGCCCGGGTTCGGACGCCTTCCCCTCCTGGGCGCGACGCTGACGCACGGCTTCGAACAGCGCGATGCCCGCGGCTACGCCGACGTTCAGGCTTTCCACACTGCCGCGCAGGGGGATGCGGGCCAATCGGTCGCAACAGAGCCGCGTCAGGCGGCGCAGCCCGGTACCCTCCGAACCCACCGCCACGACCAGGGGGCGGCACAGATCCAGGTCATAGATTGCGGTGGGGGCGTCGGCGTCCAGCCCGAGTAGCCACAACCCGGTTTCGCGCAGACGCTCCAGCGCTTGCCGCAGGTTGGGGACGCAGAACAGGGGCAGGCGCTCGGCAGCGCCGCAGGCCACCTTGCGGGCCGCGGGCGTCAGGGGGGCGGAACGGTGGCGGGGCACGACGATTCCGTCGGCGCCGGCGGCATCCGCCGCCCGCATGCAGGCGCCGAGATTGTGCGGGTCCTGTATGCCGTCCACCGCCAGGAGCAGCCGTTGGGGCCGTTCGATGGCCAGCAGGGCCTGCAAGTCACGGGGGGAGGCCGGCGGCGGGCGCCTGCGCAGCAGGGCCACGCCCTGGTGCCTGCCGCCGCGGCTCAGCCGGTCCAGGCGCCGCCGTTCCACTCGTCGCACCGTCACTCCCTGTCGCCCGGCCAATTCCAGGATGGCGCGCAGGACCTGGCGCGGGCGCCCGTCGTCGTGCAGCCACAGCAGGCGCACCGCTTTTGCGTCCGCCTCCAGAGCGTGGCGCGCGGCATGGACGCCGTACACGATCTCGCTGTCGTTCCGGCCGCTCACGATGGCGCGCCGGGGGCGAGCGTCAGATCCAACCGGCGGTTGTCCATATCTACCCGCAACAGGCGTACCCGCAGTTGCTGCAGTAGCCGGTAGGTCTTGCCGCGATGCTCGCCGCGCAGGTTCTGTCCGGCGGGGTCGTAGTGGTAGTAGTCGCTGGGCAGGGCGGTCACGTGCACCAAGCCGTCTATGCCGAGCCCCTGTAGTTCCACGAACAGCCCGAAGGCACAGACGCCGCTGACCGTGCCGTCGAATTCTTCTCCGCTCCGGTCGCGCAGGTAGTCGCATTTGCACCACCGGTCCATGTCGCGCTCCGCTTCTTCCGCCCGGCGCGAGGCCAGGGAACATTGTCCGGCCAGGGATTCGGGATCGGCATCGTCGTCGCCGCCGTCGCGGCGGCCCAGGTGGCGGTGAATCAGGCGATGCGCCCAGAGGTCGGGGTAGCGCCGGATCGGCGAGGTGAAATGCGCGTAGCTTGCGAAGCCCAGGCCGAAATGCCCGCGGTTTTCGCCGGAGTAAAGGGCCAGTGACATGCTGCGCAGGATCATGGTCTGCGCCAGCTTGCCGGCGCCGCGTTTCTGCGCTTGGCGCAGCAGCCGGGCATAGTCCGCCGTAGTCGGCTTCTTCCCGCCCGCCAGGGTCAGCCCCATCCGGCCCAGGAAGGCGCGCAATTCCTGCAGCCGCTCCGTCGTCGGCGGGTCGTGTACCCGGTACAGCGCGGGCAATTCCTGTTCCTGCAGCAGCTGTGCCGCCGCCACGTTGGCCAACAGCATGCATTCCTCGATGAGCCGGTGCGAGTCCCTGCGTTGCTGGGGTCGCACAGCGCATACCCGGCGGCGCTTGTCGAAGGCGAACTTCATTTCCGGGATGTCGAAGTCCAGCAGGCCGCTTTCCCGCTGCCGCCGGCCGCGGACGCCGCGGAACAGCTCGTACAGGGCGCTCAGATTCGGCAGTATCTCGGCGTGGCGCCGGCGCCGGGTTTTGTCGCCGTCTTCCATCATCGCGGCTACGTCGGCGTAGCTGAGGCGGGCGGCCGAGCGGATCAGGGCGGGGAAAAATTCCGCGCTCAGCACCTGGCCGTCCTGGCCGATGCGCAATTCGCAGCTCAGACAGAGGCGATCCTTCCCGGGGCGCAACGAGCAGAGATCGTTGGCCAGAACCTCCGGCAGCATCGGCAGGACCCGGTTCGGGAAATAGACTGAAGTGCCCCGCCGGCGCGCTTCCCGGTCCAGCGCAGTGTGCGGACGCACGTAATGGGAGACGTCTGCGATGGCCACCCTGAGCCGCCAGCCGCCTTCCGGGCACGGCTCGCAATGGACGCCGTCGTCAAAATCCTTTGCATCCTCGCCGTCTATGGTTACCAGCGGGAGTCCGCGCAGGTCTTTGCGCCCGCGGTGCTGTGCCCGCTCCACCCGCGACGGGAGCCGGCTCATCTCCTGCCGCACTTCCTCCGGCCAGTCGCAGGGCAGCTCGCGCGAGCGGATGATGATTGTAACCGCCAATTCGGGTGCGGATTCGGCGCTCAATACCTCTACGACTCTGCCCTGCGCCGGCGCATGGGGCTCGGGTTGGCGCGTGATCTCCACGACCACGTAATCCGCCTCGGCGGCAGTATGCTCCGCATGGGGGACGACGATGTCGGGCAGGCGATTGTTGTCCGGCACTACCAGGCCAATGCCGTCCGTCTGCCGGTAGCGCCCCACCAGGCGCCGGTTCGCGCGTTCCAGCACCTCGACCACCATGCCCTCGGGGCGTCCGGAGCGGCCCTCGCCGGTAATCCTCGCCAGGATGCGGTCTCCGTGGAGTACGCCCCGCATTTGGCGCGCCGGGAGGAAAAGAGATTGCTCCCCTTCGTCGGGGGCGAAGAAGCCGTAGCCGTCGGGATGTGCCTGTACCCTCCCTGCCAGCAGATCCATCTTGCGCACCGGGCCGTAGCCGCCGCGGCGGTTGCGCAGCAGTTGGCCGTCGCGGACCATGTCCTGCAGGAGTCGCGACAGCTTCCCCCCGCGGCCCGACGGCACGGCCAGCGCCTCGGCGATCTCTTCCAGGGTGCGCGGACGGGCGCATCCCTCCAGGTAAGCGAGGATGCGGTTACGCTCGGGCATGGCGGCATCCTTGTTTGGCGGGCGGCGGCCGGCGGCATGGCGCCCGCAAGCCGTTACGTAATCGAGGGGAAAAGATTCCCACCCCGCCATGGAGGGCAGATTCCTGCCTGCGCCTCATTCTTCCCATCACTCCCCCCTTGAGGGGGAGTCGCGGCAGGCAAGCCGCCAGGCGCCGCCTGCTGCGGTGGGGGGTAGGCGGCACTTGCGGTTCCCCTAGCCGCGGCGGCGTAGCAGGCGCTTTAGCTGCTCCCCCCACCGGCGCGACTTCGGGCTTGCGCCCTCGTCTTGCCGACTCCCCCTCAAGGGGGGAGTGGTGCGTAA
>JAPPQA010000069.1 GCA_028817255.1 Gammaproteobacteria bacterium
CGGGCGGCAGAGGGCGGCTCCCCGGCGCCGGGCTGAATGCGGCGCGGCTATTCCGGATATTGCATGAGCGTCTCCGAGTAGTAGTTCGCGCCGGATTTTACCCTCACCCCAACCCTCTCCCAGAGGGAGAGGGAGAAGAGGGCGCCCTTTCTTCGCTTCCCTCTCCCTTTGGGAGAGGGACCGAGGGTGAGGGCGGGGAATAGCGCACACTTGGGCGCCCCTGGGCGCCCCCGCGCATTCGCGTTGACGGTGGCCGAGGCAGCGCGCCTGAGGCAACGCCGCGCCGCCGCCCGGCATTTATTTCATTCCCGCGTCGCGCGCGCGATTTCCTCGAAGTCCACGTCGCGGAAGCGGAAACTGGCGGGTTGGAACAGGCCCGGGCCGTACTTGCCGCGCCAGTCTTTATGGTAGGCGAGGTCGAATTTGCCCGGCGGCGAGACATGGAACACGACCTCGTAGCGCTCCGCGATCCCGCCCGGCAGGGAGATGTTGCGGGCGTAGTGCAGGTTGTCGCCCAGGTTGATGTGCGGTACCAGATCCGCCACCGTCGAGGCGCCGTTCGCCTGGTTGATCACCTCGGCGCTGACGTGCAGATAGGGCACGAAGCCGCCGCTGACGGCGCCCGGCGGCGCCGCTCCGTCGGCTGCCCAGTTCGCCAGCATTTCCAGGTGTACATGCGTTTTCTCCACGGCCAGGTGGCGCTCGGCCGGCGTTACCTCGTCCTTGATGGCGCCCTCGAAGACGAGGGCGATGCCGGGCGGGATATGCTCCTTGCCGATAATTAATTCGACGGCCTGGACATTGCCCGCGCACAGCAACAGGCAACACGGGAGCAGGAGCCCCCGCAGTCCGCATGCCCTGGCGTGATTGTTGTCATTTTCGCTCGTGCGGCGCCCGGTCGTATTGCTCTTGGTCATAGCGTGAGTCATAGCGTTTTTCCTCCGTTTGCGGGTTGCGTATTTGCGGTGGGTATGCGGCTGTAAGCTCGGTCCGTAGTTTTGCGCCGGCTCCAGAGGAACAGTCCCGTGGCGGCGAGCAGCAGCAGCAGCAGGGCGGCCAAGTCTGCGACGATGATGCCGACGACGCCGAACAACCGGCCGCTGTGCAGGTCGGCCAACAGGCGCTCCCAGCTGATTGAATGGTTGCGGGCATGAGCAAGCGCTTGCTGCCGCAGCGCGGGCGGCGCCCCGGCAGCCTGGTCCGGCAGCGCCCATGCCGGTCGCTGTCCCGTGTAGGGCTGCCATTCGGGCAAGGCCCCGTCCGCAGCGGAGCCGTCCGTGAACCAATTGCCGCGCAGGCCGCGGATCACGATGCCGCCGTCGCCGTCGCCGCCGATATTTTGGACGATGTCCGGCAGACCGTTGCCGAAGGAGAATTCGTCCAGTATTTCGCCGCGCCCGGAAAGCAGCCAGAGTTTGTCGTCGCCCGCGACCCATAGCGTGTTCGGGGTCTCGACGGCGCCTCTGATTGCGGACATCCGGATTTGCCGGACGAGGGAGCCGTCTATGTAAAGGAATTGCCCGGCGTGGGAGAGCCAGCGGCGTCCCAGCGCATAATCGGTCGTGGTGTCCGGCGCGATGCCGTAGAGTTTGACGATGACGGCGGAACCGACATAGGCGTTCCCCAGACCGAGCCGGGAAGCGTGCTGCAACGCCAGGCCCGAGATCGTAAACAGCAGCAGGAAAAGGAAAACGCCCAGCCCTATTTGCCGGTGCCACTTTTCGATCATGACTGTCCGTACCGCTTTCAACGGACGGTATCATGTAGCAGCAAGGCAAGCTCCGCAAGCCGGGTGGCCGCGCGCACGGACAGGGTCGCGCCGGTGATGTTATCTATGCCGCGATCCAGTTTTCCTGTCGGCATCAGTTTGGCGCCGACAAATTGGCGGGTAAATGCGTCGTAGCGAATTTCCCAGCCCCGGCTCTCGCGAAAGATCAGCACTTTGAGTTCCTCGATGCCGGTGGGGGCCACGACGAAGCCGCAGGTAATGGGCCTTTCTTTGCCGATCTCCTCCAGGATCCAGGCACTGCGTCCGTCTTTCGACCAGTAGCGGATCCGGAACTTGGCGTAGCGGTGCCCCAGCACGTTTCGCATTCGCTGCTTCAGGGATTTGTCCGGGTACAGCAGGGAGGCCTCCGGCGGCGCGTTGCCGAACACGCGCTGGATAAAGGCATCGGGCGCCTCATAGACTTGCTCCACCGCCAGCCCCGGCCCCGGCAATGCCGCTAACAGCACCGTCAGCGCCGTCATCGCAGCCGGCCAGGCGGCCAAGGAGGTAGCGGCCGCCTGGCCGGGACGATGAAACTTAGAACTGATAGCCGACTCCCAGATTGAAGCCGTCGTAATCGCGCCCCCGGTCGCCGCTGTTGTCGTGGTCGCGCGACTGGTAGTCCGCCTTCAGCACCGTATCCTCGTTCAGCCAGTAGCTGAAGCCTGCCGTCCATTGCTTGAATCGGTCGCTGGAGCGCCCTCCCGATACATCCGCGAACCGGGCGAATACCCCCAAGGCATCGTTCAATTTGTAGGAGGGCTCAAGGTACCATCCGTCCTGTTTGTCGTATTCCTTTACGGGACCTTCGGCATCAAGGTCCCAGCGGGCGTACAGCGCGCGCAAACCGAGGGGGCCGCGGTTGAACGCGACGTGCGATTCGTACAGCCAGGCGCTGTCAATTGCGCTGCCATCGTCCGCGGGGGTCGCGCCTTGCGTCGGATCGCTCTGGTACTGCAACGACAGGGCCAGTTCGAGACCGGGCATGCCGGTGTATTTGACCCGTCCGGTGTAGGCAAGGTCTTCGGCGACGGCTTCCGCGGTCTTCTGCCGTCCGCTGCGGATGCGCCCGGATAGAGTCGTGCTGGTAGCGGTAGTTGCCGTGACCGGATCTCCTCCCATGGCGGGACCCGTGCCACCTATGGAGAAAGTGGTTCTTGAGCTTGCGCTCTTCTCCATATTCAGGCCTTCGTGCAGCGCCAAGTCGAAACTGATGCCGTTATCCATGCGGTGGGTGTAGCCCGCGCCGCCTGCCCACCAGGTCGTCGGGATGATCACGTTTTCAACCACGTTGCGCTCAACGCCGTAGAAGGTGGGCGGTTCGTGCGTCTCGTTCAGCAGGCCCACCGGCAGCAGGAAGAGGCCGGCTCGGGCGGTGTTGCGGACGTCGAAATCGTATTCGACAAATGCCTGTTCCAACTCGACCTCCCCCGGCGCCTCGTCGCCGGCCAGCGAATGTTCGAGTTCCAGTTCGGAGAAGAAGCGCAGGCGGTCGGAGTAGTCGTAACCGAAGAACAAGACGAAGCGGTGGAAATCAATTTGCTTTTTGTCGCGGCTGCTGTCGTCGGCGCTGAGGTTGTTGTAGTGCAGTTCGCCGTAACCGCCGATGTGCAGATTGTCGAGGGTGGAAGGCTGTTCCTCCGCCTCCTCGATGGCCTCGGCAGCGGCCTCCAGCGCCTGTGCGTTGTCGCTTACTTCCTCCTCCATCTGTTCCAGCCTTTGTTCCGCCTGCTCCAGCTTCCGCTTCAGTTCCTCTACCGTTTGCCGCAGTTCCCGGAATTCCTGCTCGTCGGCGGCCAGCGCCGCGCTGGGGGCCGCGGCCGATAAAAGCACGGCGCAGGCGGCCGCTATGGCCGCCAGGGCGTGGATTCTGGGCTGAATCTTGGCTTGCATCGTAGGTGCCTCCGCTAATCTCCGTTCTGCTCGATTGATTGATGCTAATGATAATGCTTATCATTTGTATTCTTGTCAAGTCTATGCGAGAGGGCGCTCGTTGGTATGGAATTTCCTGCCCGATTCCCCGCCGGCACAGGCGCCGCGCCCGGTACGGAGAGAGGTATGTCAGGGTATGGCCCCCCCTCAAGCCGTTCCGCAATCGAGGGGAAAAGACTCCCACCCCGCGCCGCCCAACCTACCCCGCTATTCCTGCCCCCGTTAATGCAGTAAAGACA
>JAPPQA010000070.1 GCA_028817255.1 Gammaproteobacteria bacterium
ACTCGTTACAGGGCCCATGATACGTGTCGCCATACGCAAGTTGCGCCATATCCTGAGCATCCTCGCGGCGCTGGTCGCGGGCATCGGCATCAGCATGACGCTGGTCCTCTCGGCGCCAGAAAAGCAGCAACCGCGGCTGACGCCCTTGCCGGTGCACGTGCTGCCCTTCGAGGTGCGGGAGCGGGATTTCGCCACGGCCAGCCGCGTCCAGGGGCAACTGAAGCCCGTGCAGCAAACATGGTTGCACTTCGATATCTCCGGGCGCGTGGCGGAGCGGCGGGTAGAGCCTGGCCACACGGTCGCGGCCGGGGCGCAACTGTTGCTGCTGCACAAGGAGCAGTGGTTCGACGCCCTGCAGCGCGCCGAGGCGATGCTGAACGCGGAACGCAAGGCGCAGGAGCGCGACCGCCGCCTGCTGGAACTGACCCGGGAACGGGGCATGCTGTTGCAACGGGAGACCGAGCGGCTGCAGCGGCTGGAGTACGACTCCCTCGCCTCCAAGGCCAACCTGGAAGAGGCCCAGCGGCGCATGTTGCAGCAAGCGGAAGAACTGGCCCGGCTGGAGCACCAGGAACGCACAGCCGAAGAGCGGCTGGTCAACCTGCAAACGGAGCTGCGGCAGGCGCGGCGCGACCTGGAGAGCAGCCGGCTCAGCGCCCCCTTCGCCGGCATCGTGAACCGTGTGGAGCTGGATGTGGGGGACCGCGCGGCCCCTAGCATCCGGGCGGTCGAACTGGTGGACACCCGCAACCTGGACCTGCATCTGGAGGTCACCGGCGAGGTGGCGCAGGGCTTGCGCCTGGGTCAGGAAATCCAGATCCGGCACCCGGGCAATCCCGGCTCGCGGGAAAAACGACTGGGGCGCATCGTCGCCCTGGCCCCCGCCCCGGCGGCGGACACCCATACCCATTCCCTCCGGGTACGGGCGGAAAGCTCCGGGGACTGGTATCCCGGCCAGATCGCCGAGGCGGTGCTGCCCGTGCCGCCGTTGCGCGGCGTGCCAGTGGTGCCGGGCACGGCGCTGCTGCGCGACGAGGGCCGCAGCTACGTGTTCCGCATCGGGGAAGACCTGCGGCTACAGCGCATGGAGGTAGAGGCGTTGAAGACCTACGACGGCGAGGTCGCGGTGCGGGGCCTCGCGCCGGGGACGCGCATCGTCTCCGACAACGTGGCCGCCCTGGCGGACGGCCAGGAAGTTCGCCTTGCCCCCTGAAACGCCCCCTGAGGCGCCCCCTGAGGCGCCCCCACCCATAGGCGGCGGAAAAGACGCGGCCGGCGGGGCGACGGCCCGGTTGTTCGCCGTCTTTATCGAGAACCGCCTGCTGGTCAACCTGGGACTGCTGTTCGTACTGATCCTGGGCCTGCTGTGCTGGCGCGCCACGCCGCAAGAGATGTTCCCCGTGGTGCAACTGGACACGGCCAGCATCTCCACCGTGTTCGAGGGCGCCGCGCCGCGCGAGGTGGAAGAACAGGTCACGGCGGTGATCGAAGAAGAATTCGAGAACAGCCGCGACATAGACTATATCAGTTCGGTCAGTATCGAGGGCGTATCGAACATCTACCTGAAGCTGAAGTCGGACGGCGACATGGACGACTTCCTGGAAGAAGCGCGCACGCTGGTGGACGGGCTCGCCGGCGACCTCCCCGAGGGAGCCGAAGAGCCGCGGTTATCTCGCATCCGCACCCACTTTCCGGTGATCAGCCTGACCCTGTACGGCGGACTCTCGAAGGAGCGGCTGCACGACATCGCCGAGCAGGTACGCCTGCAAATACAGGGCCTGCCGGGCGTCGCCAACGTCGGCCTCGCGGGCGAACAGGAACGGGAGCTGCGGGTCACCGTGGACCCGCACCAGTTATCCGCCCTGGGGATTCAGCTGGGGGAGATCGTCGCGGCGTTGCGCAACAATCTGCAGGATCTGCCCGGCGGCACGATCAAAGCGGCGGAGGGCGGCATCCGCCTGCGCGGGCGCGGCGAATCCTCCGACCCCCGGGTGCTGGAGCGGCTGGTGTTGCGCGCCACCGACGATGGCGGGCAACTGCTGCTCGGCGAGGTGGCCCAAATCGAACTGCGATTCGAGGAGGCGACCACTTACGCCCGCTTCAACGGCCAGCCCTCGATCAACATGACGGTGACCAAATCGGCGGAGGCCTCGACGATCGCGGTCTCCCGACAAATACGGGAATTGGTGCGGGAACTGCGCCCGCAACTCCCTCCCAGCGCACAGCTGGGCGTACACACGGACATGTCGAAATACGTCAAAACCCGTCTCAACACCGTCAAGTCCTCGGGGTTAATCGGACTGACGCTGTTGCTGCTGGCCCTGTGCCTGCTGCTGGACCTGCGGGTGGCCCTGATCACCGCCTTCGGCATCCCGTTCTCCTTTCTGTTCGCGGTCATCCTGCTGCACTACCTGGGCTATACGATCAACATGATCTCGCTGTTCGCCTTCCTGGTCGTACTCGGCATGATCGTGGACGACGCCATCATCGTGACCGAAAACGCCTACCGGCACGTGGAGGCGGGACTGCCCCCGCACCAGGCCGCGCTGCGAGGCGCGCGCGAGGTGGCCGCCCCGGTGGTCGTAGCCACGCTCACCACCGTCTCGGCCTTCCTGCCAATGACCACCATCGGGGGCACGCTGGGGCTGTTCATTCAGGCGATCCCGGTGATCGTCGCGGGCGCCCTGCTGGGCTCGATGCTGGAGTCCTTCATCGTCCTGCCGGGTCATGCGGCGCTGCTGCTGCGCGCCCGCAAACGACCGCGCCGATGGTCCGGGTGGCGGCGCCTGCGGGACGGCTACGGGCGCCTGCTGCGCTGGGCTACGGGGCGCCGCTACCTGGTGCTGGCCATGACCGCCAGCCTGCTGGCCGCCAGCGTCAGCTACGCCGCGACCCGCATCCCCTACCAACTGTTCGGACACGTGGACCTGGGCCAGTTCTTTATCAACATCGAGGCGCCGAACACCTACAGCCTGGAACAGAGCGAACAACTGGCACAGCGCGTCGAAAAAGCCATTTTCGAGGCGATAAGCGAAGACGAGCTGGACACGCTCTACACCAACATCGGGATCAGCTTTACCGACTTCCAGCGCTTCAGCAAGGGCAGCAACCTGTTGCAACTTGTGGTGGACCTGAAGAGTCCGGCCCCGCGGGGCTTCATCGAACGCTGGGTCTCGCCGCTGGTCAGCCTGGATTTCTCCGGCCACAGCGGCAAGCGGCAGCGCAGCGTTGACGCCATCAGCGACGCGGTGCGCCAGCGGCTGTCGCAGATCCCCGGCATCCGGCGGCTTCGGATCGTGCGCCAGGACGCGGGCCCCCCCGGCAACGACATCGAGCTGGGCATCGTCAGCCGGGACCCGGCACGGCTGCGCGCCCTCAGCGACGAGGTCCAGGACTTCCTGCGCCGGCTGCCGGGAGTCCGCGACGTGCAACACGACCAGGAAGCCGGCAAGGTAGAGTTCCATTACACCCTGAACGAGAAGGGCCGCCGCCTGGGACTCACGCAGGAAGCCCTGAGCGAGGCCGTGCATATCGGCTACCTGGGCCGCAAGGTCACGCACGTGACCCTGGAGGGCAAACGGATCCCGGTGCGGTTAATGTACTCGGACCAGCTGCGCCGCGAGGCCGACAGCCTGGCCCGCCTGCCGATCATCCTGCCCTCGGACAGGACCGCGTACCTGGGCGACGTGGCCGAGATCCGCGCCGCTCGCGGCCCCAATCACCTGCGCCACCGGGACGGCCTGCGCATGGCGCGGCTGAGCGCCGACGTCAATACCGAATTCATCACCGCCCTGGAGGCCAGCGCCCTGATCCAGGAGCGCTTCGCCCCCGCCGGCGCCGAGGCCGACTATAAACTCTTGTTCCTGGGCGAAAAGAAACGGGCGCGGGAATCCTTCGCCGGGATCTCCCAGGCGCTGTTCATCAGCCTCGCCCTGATTTCTTTCCTGCTGACCGCCCTGTTCCGCTCCCTGCTTGACCCGCTCGCGGTCCTACTGACCATCCCGCTGGGTTTCGTCGGCGTCATCGCGGGCCATGCGCTGTTCGGGTACAACCTGCAATTCCTTTCCGTCATCGGGATGCTCGCCCTCTCCGGCATCATCATCAACGATTCGCTGATCCTGGTGGATTTCTGCAAGCGGCTGCGGGCCGCGGGAATGCCGTTGCGCGAGGCAACGATCCGCGCCGGGCTTATGCGCGCCCGGCCCATCCTGCTGACCACGATCACCACCTTTCTGGGCTTGTCGCCGTTGATTTTCTTCGCCACCGGCCAGACGGCCTTCCTGGCTCCCATGGCGGTCAGCCTGGGTTTCGGCCTGCTGTTCGCGACGCCGTTGATCCTGATCACCCTGCCCTGCCTCTGCCTGGCCGCCGAAGATCTGCGCCTGCTGGCGCGGCGGACGCTTCGTCGAGCAGCCGCGCGCGATGCGCCGCATAGAATCGCAGGCAGTCCCGCACCCCCAGAACCACCGCTCTCGAACTGACAGTCGCGCCGCTCACCTGATCGAAGGCCCCGTCGTCGCCGCCCACCGCCCAGCGCGCCGCCGGCAACCGTTCCAGGGAATGGCCGCGCAAGGCCGCCAACCAACCCGGGGCGGCAACGCCACCGCCCAGTCCCGGCGTCTCTTCATGGCGCAACACCCGCACCCCGGTCACCGTGCCGTCGCGCTCGATTCCCACCGCCAACTCCAGGGCGCCGTGATAACCGCGCACAACGACCGGCAACAGGGCCACTCCCAGCACTTCCCCGGCACGACGCAAGCGATAGGCATGAAACTTCTGAGGCTGAGAAAAAAAGACCCGCTCTTCCACATGCATGCGGTCCAGGTGCGGACGGTTGTCGTAGGACAACGGCGCCACCTGCTCGATCACGCGCAGCACCTGCCGTTGCCACCGTTCCTCCATACCCTGCCGGGAGAGCGCATGCAACGACAGCGCCAGCCCCAGGCAGGCGGCGGCAACCAGCGCCGCCAGCAGGCGACCCGGGCCTTTCAAGCGCTCGTCCCCAGTACGCGAGGCCGCGTGATCCGGTCAATCAGCGGCACGGCGGCGTTCATGATCAAAACGGCAAAGGCCACGCCATCAGGAAAGCCGCCAAAGCGGCGCACGCTCCAGGCGAGCAGCCCGATCCCGGCTCCGTACAACACCCGTCCCCAGGCGGTGGTGGCCGAGGTGGCCGGGTCGGTAGCGACGAAGAAGGCGCCGAGCAGGGCGCCGCCGCTCGCCAGGTGAAACCACGGCGAAGCGTGACGCTGGTCGTCGTACAGGTAAAACAAAGCGGCGACGCAAAACAGGGCCAGCAACATGGCCGCGGGGATTCGCCAATCAATCAGCCGCCGCGCCAGCAACCAGCAGCCGCCGGCCAGCCAGGCCGGCGCCAGCCACTCCCAGCCGCGCCCGCCCACCGCGCCGAACACCGGAGCGGCGCGCAATTCCTCCAGAGTTGCCATGCCGGCCAGCCCGCTCTGCACGTAGCCCAGGGGCGTCGCTCCGCTCACGGTATCCAGGCCGGGCGCCGCCGGCCACAAGGAGAGCCGGACCGGAAAGCAAAGCAGCACGAAGACATAGCCCGCCATGGCCGGGTTGAAGAGGTTGCGCCCCAGACCGCCGTAGCAATGCTTAACGACCAGAATCGCAAAGGCCGCGCCCGCCGCCGACAGCCACCAGTCCGCCAGGGGACTGATGCAAAGGGCCAGCAGCCAGGCAGTGACCAAGGCGCTGCCGTCCGTCAGGGCAGGCCGCAGGGGGAGTCCGCGCAGGCGCAGCGCCAGCGCCTCGCAGGCCAGGGCGGTCAGACTGGCGACGGCCAGGTGCAACAGCAGACGCGGACCGAACAGCCAACAAGACAGCAACAGGCCAGGCGCCAGGGCAGCCAGCACCTCGCGCATGAGCGCGGCAACGGATGTCCCTGCATGCAGATGCGGCGAAGATACCGGGGCGGCGCTCATGCGCCGTCGCCCGCTACGGCGAGCGGCGCCCCTGCGTCGGCCGTCGGCCCCCGGTCCCCGGTCATGTACACGCCATCGAAGCAGGAGGCGTCAAAACGGGATATGGAGGGATTGCCCTGCCTGACCGCCTGCACCAGATCGTCCAGCCCCTGGTAGAACAGCCGGTCGGCGCCCACCAATTCGCAGATCTGCCGCTCGCCCCGGCCATGCGCGATCAACTCTTCCACCGAGGGGATATCAATCCCGTAATAGTTCGGATAGCGCACCGGCGGCGCGGCGGAGGCGAAATACACCTTGCGGGCGCCGGCGTTGCGGGCCATCTGGACGATCTCGCGGGAGGTCGTTCCGCGCACCAACGAGTCGTCCACCAGGAGAACGTTCTTGCCGCGGAACTCCGCCCCGATGGCGTTCAGCTTCTGGCGCACGGATCGTTTGCGCACGCGCTGCCCCGGCATGATGAAGGTGCGCGGCACATAGCGGTTCTTGACCAGGCCCTCCCGGTACTCGACGCCCAGGCGCCGCGCCAAAGGCAGGGCCGCCGTGCGCCCGGTCTCCGGGACCGGAATGACGACGTCTATGTCGTGCTCCGGCCACCGCTTCTGGATCGCGCGGGCCAGCGCCTCGCCCATGCGCAGCCGGGCCTCGTACACCGAAATGCCGTCAATCACCGAGTCCGGGCGGGCGAGATAGACGAACTCGAACAAGCAGGGAGAGGGGGCGGCCGACATGCCTTGCCAGGAACGGGAATGGAAGGCGCCGTCCCCGGAAACGAACACGGCCTCTCCCGGCGCCAGGTCGCGCACTCGCTCGAAGTCGAGGATATCTATGGCGACACTTTCGGAAGCAAAGACGTACTCCTTGCCGCCGCGGCTCTCGCGGCAGCCGAAGACCAGCGGGCGAATGCCATGCGGATCCCGAAAGGCCAACAGACCGTGACCGGCGATCAGCACCACCACGGCATAGCCTCCCCGGCAACGGCGGTGTACGCCCCGCACCGCCTCGAAAATCTGCACTGGCTCCAGACGGGTTCGGTCCGCCCGGCGCAGTTCGTCGGCCAACACGTGCAACAGCACTTCCGAGTCGGAGCCCGTGCGCAAACGATCCGGCCGCCCGCGGGAGATTTCGCGCCGCTGCTCCGCGCTGTTGGTCAACTGACCGTTGTGCGCCAGCACCATGCCGTAGGGAAGCCGCACGTAGAGCGGCTGCGCTTCGGCGGCCGAGAACCCCCCGGCAGTGGGGTAGCGTACATGGCCGATCCCCTGCCTGCCCCGCAGCTGGATCATGTCTTCGGCGGAAAAGACATCGCGCACCAAGCCGTTCCCCTTGCGCAGAAACAAACGATTGCCTTCGCAGGTCACCAGGCCGGCCGCATCCTGCCCCCGGTGTTGGAGCACCGTCAGGCACTCGCAGAGGGCCTGGTTAACCGGCCCCTGGGCGACAATACCGATCAGTCCGCACATGATGGGAACAGGCCGCGCCGCTGCAGGGAAGGCAATGGCGGCCGCGCACGGCCCAACCCGAGCGTTACCCCTCCGGAAGCAAAACCAAGCAAGTGAACCTCCGACTCCCCGTGGTCGCGACGCGCTAAGGATAGCGCTGGATTATACCCTTGATCTTGAGCTTCTGCCGCAATTCGTCGCGCTGCCGCGCCGCCGTTCGGCGGGACAGCTCCGGCCCCACCTGAACACGGTAAACGGCCTCGCCGCCGCTGTCATGCTGGCTGACGAAGGCGCGATAACCTGCCTTGCGCAACCGATCCTGCAAGGTGTCCGCATTTTTCCGGCGCGCGAAGCTGCCCATCTGCACTACCCAGGCATCGCCGTCATCCGGCGCCCCTGTGCCCTCGCCGGCGGCGGCCGGCGACAAGGGCGGCGACTTGGCTGCCGCGGACGGCGGCGGCGAAGGCGATTTGACGGCCGCCGACGGCGGCTTGGCTGCCGCGGACGGCGGCGACGAAGGCGGCTTGACGGCCGCTGGCGGCGGCTCGGCTGCCGCGGACGGCGAAGGCGAAGGCGGCACCTCGGGGAGGCCATCCAGCACGACCCCCTTCAGCGGCGCCGTCCCGGCTTCTCCCGCCACTTCCTCCGCGGCATCCTTCGCTGGCTGGAAACCGGGATCGAAGTCCACCGCCGGCGGCGGCGGGGGAGGCTCCACGGGCGGCAGCTCCGTGACCGGTTCGTCCAGAATCAGGGGGATAAAGATCGCCGCCAAGACCACCAGTATGGCCGCGCCCGTCAGCCGTTCCTGCAGTTGCCGCTCCACAAGCGTCCCGCCGGTCCGTTCAGCGCCCGCCCAGCGCCCCGGACGCCAACTCGCCGCCGTCCAGGCCGCGCCAGGCCGCGCGCCCCGCGCCCACGCCGCAATTCAGCCAGTTCAAGGCGCCTCCCACAGTCAGGAAAGAGCCCGTCACCACCGCCCGGTCGGCGGCGGAAGCGGAATGGCTCAGGCGGTCCAGCGCGCCCCAGATATGGCGATAGACCCGCACTGGCTTATCCGTTACCGGGCGCAGCTCCGCCAGCAACGTAGCGGCGGACGCGCCGCGCCACCCCGGCAATCCCACCACGTGCCAATAATCCGCGGCCCGATCGAGTTCGGCAAACACGGCACGGTGATCCTTATCCCGGAGCATGCCGACCACCATGTGGGTGGCGCCGGACACCGGCAAATCGGCGAGGCCGCGGCGCAGCTCCAGTGCCGACTGAGGGTTGTGCGCCACGTCCAGGAGCAGCGGCGGCAGCCCCGGCACTACCTGGCAACGGCCGGCAAGCCGGCAGGACTTCAACCCTTCGACAATCGCGGACTCCGGCACCGGCAAACGGCCGGCAAGCCGGTCCAGAGCCATCAACGCGCCCGCGGCGTTGCGCACCTGACAACTGCCATAGGGGTACGACAGGGGCAGTCCCTCGTACTCGCGCCCTCCCCCGCGCCAGCACCACGACCCGGTCCCATCCTCTTTTTTTTCGCAGGAAAAATCGCGCCCGAGAATGCTGAGCGGCGCCCGCAATCTCCGGGCGCAAGCGACCAGGGACGCGGGCGGCGCCGGGTCCGAACACACCGCGGGCACACCCGGGCGAAAGATGCCCGCCTTCTCCCTGCCGATCGCTTCCCGGTCGTCCCCAAGCCACTCCTGGTGATCCATGGCGACGGAGGTTACCAGAGCCAAGTCGGCATCGAGGACATTTACGGCATCCAGCCTGCCCCCCAGGCCAACCTCAAGCAAGGCCACATCCACGTCGGCCTCCCGGAACAACTGCAGAGCGGCCAGGGTGCCGAACTCGAAATAGGTCAACACGGTGCCGCAACGCGCCTCCTCGACGCGGGCAAAGACGCGGCACAAATCGGCATCCGTCGCCTCCCGGCCCGCGACCCGGATGCGCTCGTTGTAGCGCACCAGATGCGGAGAATAATACGCGCCGGTGCGATACCCGGCGCGGCCCAACACCGCCTCCAGCACCGCCACGCTGGAACCCTTGCCGTTGGTACCGGCCACGCTGATCACGCAGTAGCCGGGAGCGAGCAAACCCATGCGCGCGGCAACCTGGCGGCAACGATCCAAACCCAATTCCACGGCACGGGTATGGATCTGCTGCTGCCAGGCCAGCCACTGCTCCAGGCTGCGGTTGCCGGCGACAGGCAGGCCGTTGCCGGAGAACAGATTCGCCGGCTCGCTCACAGCGTCGCTCCTTCGAGCAGCGTCATGGCCCGCTCCTCCGGCGGCATCGGAAGGCCCAGCATCAGGGCCAGCATAGAGGCGATCCGATCCCGCAATTGCCCACGGGAGACAATCATGTCCACCGCCCCATGCTCCAGCAACGACTCGCTGCGCTGAAAGCCCTCCGGCAACGGCTCGCGTATGGTCTGCTCGATCACGCGCGGCCCGGCAAAGCCGATCAGGGCGTCCGGTTCCGCGACTATCACGTCGCCCAGCCAGGCAAGGCTGGCGGAGACGCCACCCATGGTCGGGTCGGTCAACACGGCAAGGTAGGGCAGGCCGCGCTCCCGGAACCGGGCCAGGGCGACGCTGGTCTTGGCCATCTGCATCAACGAAGCCAACCCCTCCTGCATACGGGCGCCGCCGCTGGCACAGAAACAGACCAGGGGCAGCTCCCGCTCCAGCGCATGCCGCACGGCCCGCACAAAGCGCTCCCCCACCGCGGAACCCATGGAACCGCCCAGGAAATGGAAATCGAAGGCACAGGCCACCAGGGGAATCCCCTTGACGCGCCCCGCCAGCACGACCAACGCGTCCGTCTCGCCGGTACTGCGCCGCGCCTGCTGCAAGCGGTCGCGATAACGTTTCCGGTCCTTGAATTTCAGTCGGTCCACGGCAAGCAAGCCGGCGCCCACCTCTTCCTTTTTTTCGTCCGGGTCGAGAAAAAATTGCAGGCGGAGGCGCGCCGGGATACGCATATGGTAACTGCATTTCGGACAGACGTGCAGGCACCGCTCCAATTCCGGGCGATACAAGACCTCGTTGCAGCGCTCGCAACGGGTCCACAGTCCCTTGGGCACCTGGCGCCGGTTGCCATTCTTGCTCTTAACGCGCGGGCGCAGCAGCTTCTCGAACCAACTCACCACCAGCGCCTCCGTTCCGCCGCCGGCGCGTTCACCCCGGGAGCCCCGCGCCGTCCACTGCCATGCGGATCTCCCGCGCGAAACCGCTCGCAACCTCGGGCAGGCGGCCGGGTTCCCCGGCAACCGCGGCAAGACGCTCCACCAAGGCGCTGCCAATCACCACGGCATCGCCCAAGCCGGCGGCGCCGGCCGCGGCGCGCGAATCCTTGATCCCGAAACCCACCGCCACGGGCAAGGAACTGCTGTGCCGGACACGATCCAAGGCCGTCGCCACTTCCTTCAATTCCAGGTGCTCGCTGCCGGTCACCCCCTTGAGCGACACGTAATAGAGGAATCCCCGGGCGGATCGGCAGATCCGTTCCAGCCGCCGCTCCCCCGTGGTGGGGGAAAGCAGGAAGATCTGGTCCAGCCCGCGGCGGCGCAATTCCTCCGAGACCTCCGCCGCCTCTTCGGGGGGGAGATCGACCAGCAGGACGCCGTCAACGCCGGCAGCGGCCGCCGCCGCGCCGAAAGCCGCCACCCCCATAGCCTCCACCGGATTGAGATACCCCATCAGGACCACCGGCGTGACCCGGTCTCGCTCCCGAAAACAGGCCACCATCCGCAGTACGTCCGACAGGCTGGTACCGTGCTCCAGGGCGCGCTCGCTGGAACGCTGAATCGCCGGCCCGTCGGCCATCGGGTCGGAGAAGGGCACGCCCAGCTCGACCAGGTCGGCGCCGCCCTCCACGAGAGCGTGCATAAGCGGCACGGTATGCTCAGGGCACGGATCCCCGGCGGTGATAAAGAGGATCACCCCCCGGCGGTTGCGGGCGCGAAGCCCCCGAAAACAGTTCTCAATGCGGTTCATTGCCAT
>JAPPQA010000071.1 GCA_028817255.1 Gammaproteobacteria bacterium
GCGGCGGTTTAACTCAGAACGGCGTACCGGCACGGCGACGACGGCCGCTTGTTCGGCCAGCCCGATTGCCAGGGCCGCTTTCGTCGCCGCCAGCAGGGCGCCGCCCCGCGCCGCCGCCGGGGGAGCGGCTCAATCGGCCTGGCGGCGCAGAAAGGCAGGCACGTCCAGCGGCTTGTTATCCTCCTCCCGCTCTTCCCGCTCGCCGTCTTTTTCCAGCGCCTCTTCGCCGTCCTGCAAATGCAAATGCTTGTCGCCGCGCACCCGCACCACGGTGGGGGGATCGTATTCCCGGTAGTCGGGTTTGCGGTCGTCTTCCGACCGGCCCCCCGGCTGGATGGGCAGGGGCCGCTGGCGGCTTTTGTCGCCTTTGTCGGCCTTGGCCGCCTTGGCTGCTTTGGCCTTGCTGTCGTTCAGCCCCGCCGCCACTACCGTGACCCGCAGTTCGTCTCCCAGCTCTTCGTCAATCAAGAGCCCCGGCACGATCAAGGCGCCTTCGGCGGCGTATTCCCCGATAGCGTCGTACACCTCGTAGAGCTCGTCCATGATGGGGTTGCTGGAGGCCACATTGGCCAGTATGCCCTTGGCCCCGGCGAGGTCCACGCCTTCCAGCAAGGGGCTGGAGATCGCCTCCTCCGTCGCCCGCCGGGCCCGGTTCTCTCCCGCCGCCTTGCCGGCGCCCATCATGGCCATTCCCATCTCGGACATGACGGTGCGCACGTCCGCGAAGTCCACGTTGACCAGGCCGGGCTTGGTGATCAACTCGGAGATGCCCTGCACGGCGTTCAGCAACACGTCGTTTGCGGCATCGAAGGCGTCGCGCACGCTGACGCCCTGCGGCAACACGTTGCGCAGCTTTTCATTCGGGATGATGATCAGGGAATCCACGCACTGCTCGAGTTCCTTGATCCCCTCGTTGGCGACCCGCATCCGTTTCGGGCCCTCGAAGGAGAACGGACGGGTCACCACCGCCACGGTGAGGGCGCCCATTTCCCTGGCAATCTGGGCGATGACCGGCGCCGCCCCCGTGCCCGTGCCGCCGCCCATGCCGGCGGTGATGAACACCATGTCGGCGCCCTCCAGGGCGCCCCCGATGTTGTCGCGGTCGTCCAAGGCCGCCTTGCGGCCCACCTCCGGGTCCGAGCCCGCGCCCAAGCCCTTGGTGATGCTGACCCCCAGCTGCAGCGGAGTGTGGACGCGGGATTCCCGCAGGGCCTGCGCGTCCGTGTTTGCGGAGATGCACTCCACCCCGGCGATCACCGCCTCCTGCATGTGCGCCACGGCGTTGCCGCCGCCGCCGCCCACGCCGATCACCTTGATCACCGCGCTTTGCTGCGGGGGATTGATGATGTCGAATTTTTTCTCGAATTTCGTAACCATTTCCCTTTACCTCCGTCGCTTGCCCTGTTGTTTCCTGTTGATAATGATTGCACGACCCTTTCAGAAACTCTTTCGGAACCACTCCTGCAGCCGCTGCCAGGCGCGGCCCGTTCTGCTCTGCCGTTGCAGCCCCGTGCGCAGCCCCTTGCTGTGCTTGCGGCCATAAAGCAGCAGCCCGGCGCCGGTCGCATGCGCCGGGTTCTTGGTGACCTCTGGCAGGCCCGTGACGTGCCGCGGCGCGCCTATCCGCACTGGCGCCTGGAATATCTCCTCCGCGAGCTCCGCCAGGCCGCCGACCTTCGCGCTGCCGCCGGTCAGCACCACGCCCGCCGCGGTGGCGGCCTCGTGTCCTCCGCGCTGCAATTCGTTGTGCACCAAAGTGAGCAGTTCCTCGTAGCGCGCGCCGATTACCTCCACCAGGGTCTGGTGCGAGAGTTGGCGCGGCGGCCGCTCGCCCACGCCGGGGACTTCTATGGTCCCTTCGGCCTCCACCAGCCGGGGCAGCACGCAGCCGTGCTCGACCTTGATGATTTCGGCGGCCTTGCGCGGCGTCCGCAGGGCCACGGCGATGTCGTTGGTTACCTGGTCGCCGGCGATGGGGATCACCGCGGTATGCTGCAGGGCGCCTTCCTGGAACACGGCGATGTCGGTGGTGCCGCCGCCGATGTCCACCAGGCAGATGCCGAGTTCGGTCTCGTCTTCGGACAGCACCGCCTCGCCGGAGGCGAGTTGCTGCAAGACGATGTCGTCCACCGCCAGGCCGCAGCGGCGCACGCATTTGGCAATGTTCTCCGCCGCGCTGATCGCGCCGGTGATGATGTGCACCTTCGCCTCCAGCCGCACGCCCGACATGCCGATGGGGTATTTGATCCCTCCCTGGGCGTCCACGACGAACTCGTTGGGCAGGACGTGCAGGATCCGCTGGTCCGCGGGAATGGCCACCGCCTTGGCGGATTCCATGACCCGGGTAATGTCCGCCGCGGTCACTTCTTCGTCCCGGATCGGCGCCGTGCCGTGCGAGGGCAGGCTGCGGATGTGACTGCCCGAGATGCCGGCGAACACCGAGTGGATCTCGCAGCCCGACATCAGCGCGGCCTCTTTCACGGCCTGGCCGATCGCCTGCACGGTGGACTCGATGTTCACTACGACGCCCCTCTTAAGACCGTGCGAGGGCATGCTGCCCATCCCCACCACCTCGATCTCCTCGCTGCCGTTTTCTTCGTACATCTCCCCCACCAGGGCGACGATTTTGGAAGTCCCTATGTCCAGCCCCACCAGCAGGCGTTTTCCCGAGCCGCTCATCGTTCCGTCGTCCGCGCCATCGCGCCGGCTGCCCAGGAGACGGCATAGCCGTTGCTGTAGCGCATGTCCACCGCCCGCACCCGCGCCGCTTTATGCTCTTCCAGCAGCGGGTACGCGACCCCTGCGAAGCGCGCCGCCTTTGCCAGGGCCTGCCTCCTGCCGAGCATCACCCGCCAGCCGTTATCCAGGGTCATATGCCAGGACTGGCGTTTGTTCATGTGCAGCGCGCGCACCCGCAGTCCCCGCGGGGCCAGCAGGGCGTCCAGTTCCCGCAATCTGCGAAAGACCCGCTCCTGGTTTCCCTCCGGGCCGGTGAGCAGCGGCAGCGTCTTATCCGCCAGTTTTTCCTCCAGGGTCAGGGCGAAATACTGTCCCTGGAGGTTGAAAAACCCGCGCTTGCCCCAGCGTGCCGCCGGCTCCTCTTCCTGGACCTGAATGCGAATCTCGTCCGGCCAGATGCGCCGCACCGTCACCTCGTGCACCCAGGCGCTGCCGGTCAGCGCCTGGCGCAGCCCGTCCAGGTCGAGGCGAAAAAAGCCCGCATCCCGCAGTTGACGGCTCACGACCCGCCTGAGGGTCTGGCGGTCGGCATGGCGGAACTCGCCCTCGATCCGGACCTGCCGGATCGGGAAGGCGTGCGAATAAAACAGCAGCCATCCCAGGTACGCTACGGCGCCCAGGCCGGCCAGCCCGACGGCCGTTCCGAGCCGCACCGGGAGGAGGCGCCGCGGCGCCGGCCCCTCGCCGCGCCCCGGCGCGCCGTGCGGCGCCTGGTAGGAAGCCATCACTGCCGCGCTCCCGCGCCGTCCGCGGCTGCGCCGCGGTACAGGCTGGTTTTCAAGATCTCCACGACCAGCGCGTCGAAGGACAGGCCGCGGTGGCGCGCGGACATGGGCACCAGGCTGTGGTCGGTCAGTCCCGGCACCGTGTTCAACTCGAGCAGGAAGGGTTTGTCGTCCCGGTCCAGAAGCAGGTCCATGCGTCCCCAGCCCTCGGCCCCCAGCGCCCGGAAGCCCCGCAGGGCGAGCTCCGCCAGTTGCCGCTCCCGCTCCGTTCCCAGGCCGCAGGGGCAGAGGTAGCGGGTGTCCTCGGATTCGTATTTGGCGACGTAGTCGTAGAACGGCCGCGGCGTCTCCAGGCGGATCGCCGGCAGCGCGGCGCCGTGCAGGATGGGCACCGTGTACTCGCCGCCCGCCAGCCAGCGTTCCGCCAGTACCCGGTTGTCGTGGCGGCGCGCCGCCTGCCAGGCCGGGTAAAGCTCTTGGCGCTGCGTCACCTTGCCGATCCCCAGGCTGGAGCCGCCCCGGGCCGGCTTGATTGCCAGCGGCAGGCCGAGCCGCTCCGCCGCCGCTTCCAGCCCCGCGTAGTCTTCGGCTTCGGCGAATTCCGGGGTGGGCAAACCGTGGCTGCTCCATACTCGTTTGCACAGGCTTTTGTCCATGGCCAGGGCGCAGGCCAGAACGCCGCTGCCGGTGTAGGGCAGGCCCAGCGTCTCCAGTCCCCCCTGCACGGTGCCGTCTTCGCCCGGACAGCCGTGCAGGGCAATGAAGGCCCGGGAGAAGCGCTGTTCGGGCAGGCGGCACAGGTAGTCGCCGCGGGCGTCTATGCCGTGCGCGTCCAGCCCGGTGCGGCGCAATGCGGCCAGCGCGTCGCCGCCGCTTTGCAAAGAAATGTCGCGCTCCGCGGAGTTGCCGCCCATCAGTACCGCCACCTTGCCGAAATCCGTGCCGAAATCCACACCGTTCACTCGCCGCCGTTCGCGTGCCCGTTCGCCGCCCGTCCCGGCGCCGTCGGCGGTTCGCCGACGATCCGCAGTTCGGGGGTCAGCAGGATGCCGCACCGCCGCTGCACGAGCCGCTGGATGTGCCGGATCAGGGTTTCGATGTCGGCGGCGGTGGCGCCGTCCTCGTTAACGATGAAGTTCGCGTGTTTCCTGGAGACGCGGGCGCCGCCCACGCGCAAGCCCTTCAGGCCGCATTGCTCGATCAGCCGCGCCGCGTAGTAGCCGCCCGCCGGGTTGCGGAACACGGAACCGCAGTTCGGTTGCCCCAGGGGCTGGCTGGCGGCGCGCTCGGCCAGGATCTCGCGGATGCGGGACACGCATGCCTCGCGGTTGCCGGGGCGCAGTTCCAGCACGGCGCCGGCGAACCACCGGTCGGGCGGCAAGCCGACGGAGCGGTAGCCGATCCGAAAATCGCGGCGCAGCGCCCGCGCGGTCCCGCCGCGGCGGTCGAAGAGACGCACCTCCGGCGTCAATTCCCAGATCTCTACGCCGTGCGCGCCGGCGTTCATCGCCAGGGCGCCGCCCAGCGTCCCGGGGATGCCCGCCAGGAACTCCGCCCCGGCCAGGCCGTGCCCGGCGCAGAAACGGGCGATCCGGGAACAGGGCACGCCGGCCTCGATATAGACCCTGGCGCCGGCGGGGGGGTGCAGCCGGGCCAGGGCGCGCCGGGTCGAGATCACAACGCCGCGGATGCCGCCGTCGCGCACCAGCAGGTTGCTGCCCCGTCCCACCCAGGTTACCGGTTCCTCCGCCGGCAGCCGGCGCAGGAACAGCGCCAGGTCGTCCAGGTCCTCCGCCTCGTAATAGCAATCCGCGACCCCGCCCAGCCGCAGCGTAGTGTGCCGGGACATGGACTCGCGAAAACGCAGGGCGCCCCGCAATTCGCCGTCCCCGGCGAGAACCCCGCCTGCCGTTTCCCGGTGCGCCGCGTTCATTCGTCCGCTCTCCCTTGCCCGCCGTCTTGCGCCCGGAAACGCCCTTGCAGTTCGCCCGCCAGGGCGCTGATGTCGCCCGCGCCCAGGATCAGCAACACGTCGCCGTCGGCGATCGTCGCCGGCAGCGCCTCCGGCAGCTCCGAGCGATCGCCGACGTAGAGCGGCACGTTTCTGCCCAGCAACCGCAGCGCCCGGTACAGCGAGGCGCTGTCGGCGCCCGGGATAGCGGCCTCCCCCGCCGAATACACGTCCAGCAACACGACTGCCTCCAGCAGCGACAGTACGCGCACGAAAGACTCGAACAACGCCTGCGTGCGGGTATAGCGGTGCGGTTGGAAGACGGCCACGATCCGCCGCCCGGGCCAACCCTGGCGCACGGCCTCCGCGGTCGCCTGGATCTCCACCGGGTGATGCGCGTAATCGTCAATCAACAACACCTTCCTGCCGCCGATGTCCAGCGGCCCGCATACCTGGCAGCGTCTTGCGATCCCCTGAAAATGGCGCAGGCTGTGGGCAATGGTCTCCATGGGGACCCCGAGGTGGTGCGCGACTGCCACCGCCGCCAGGGCATTCAGTACGTTGTGCCGCCCCGGCAGGGCGGATTCCAGCTCCAGGCCCTGGCGCTCGTCCGGCGTGCGCACCAGGAACCGGACCCGGTTCCCTTGCGCCGCCAGCGGCTGCGCCTGGTAGTCGGCCCGTGCCGCCGTTCCGTAGGCCAGCGCGGGCCGGGCAAAGCGGGGCCGCAGGTCCCGCAGCAGGGGGTCGTCCAGGCACCAGACCGCGGTCCCGTAGAACGGCAGCCGATGGACGAATTCCAGGAATTTTTGTTGCAGAAGCGCAAAACTGCCCTCGTAGGCGTCCAGGTGATCGCAGTCTATATTGGTAACGACCGCCGTCACCGGTTGCAGGTGCAGGAAGCTGCCGTCGCTCTCGTCCGCCTCCGCGACCAGGTGGCGCCCCGCCCCGAGCCTGGCGCTGGAGCCGGTGCGGTTCAGCAGCCCCCCGATCACGTAGGTGGGGTCCAGGCCGCCGTCCGCCAGCAAGCTGGCGATCAGACTGGTGGTGGTGGTCTTGCCGTGCGTGCCGGCGATGGCGACGCCGTGGTGGAAGCGCATCAGTTCCGCGAGCATCTCGGCGCGCGACAGAACGGGGATGCCCTGCCGGCGGGCGGCGGCAAGTTCGACGTTGGTGCCGGTCACGGCGCTGGAGAAGACGACGACGTCGCTGCCGGCCACGTTGCCGGCCGCGTGGCCCTCCCGGATGTTCATGCCCTGCGCGGCGAGTTGCGCGGTGACCGCGCTCGCCTTGCGATCGGAACCCGATACCCGGTACCCCAGATTGTGCAGCACTTCGGCGATCCCGCTCATGCCGGCGCCCCCGATCCCCACCAGGTGAATATTGCGTACCTTGCCTTTGCCATGGGATTCATCCGCGGACATTGAGACAGATCTCGGCCACGGCCCTGGTGGCGTCCGGCCGGGCCAGTTCCCTGCTGCGTTCCGCCATGGCCAGCCGCTGTTGCCGGTGCCGCGCCAGGTCCAGCAGGAGCTCGGACAGACGCTCGGGAGTGCATTCCGGTTCCGGCAGCAGGATCGCCGCGCCGTGCCGGCTGAAAAAAGAGGCATTGCTCGTCTGGTGATCGTCGGCGGCGTAGGGATAGGGCACCAGAATGGCGGCGAGGCCCATCGCGGCCAGTTCCGCCAGGGTCAGGGCGCCCGCGCGGCAGACCGCCAGGTCCGCCCAGCCGTAAGCCGCCGCCATGTCCTCGATGTAGGCATCCAGTTGCACCCGGCCGCTCAGCTCCGCGTAGCGGGCGCGCGTTTCCTCGCGCATGTCCGGGCCGGTCTGGTGGCGGACGATCAGCCGCACCCGGTCGGCCAGCTGGTGCACGGCCGGCGGCAGCGTCAGGTTCAGCGTCCGCGCCCCCTGGCTGCCGCCCAGCACCAACAGGCGCAGCTCCGCCGCGTCCCGCCGCCGCTGTTGCCGCCGCGCCGCGGCCGCCCGCCAGATCTCCGCCCGCACCGGGTTGCCCGTAGTCGCCGTGGCCGCGTTGCGGCGCGGAAAACTGCCGGGATATGCCTCCATCGCCACCGTGGCAATGCGCGCCAACAGGCGGTTGCTCAGCCCCGGCACGGTGTTTTGTTCGTGGATGCACAGCGGAATGCGCAGCAGCCAGGCGGCCAGCCCTCCCGGCCCGCTGGCCGCGCCGCCGGCGCCCAGGACTACGGACGGGCGGTACCGGAGCAGGTACCACAGGGAGTGGAACAGCGCCGCAACGGCGCCCAACAGCGCCAGCGCCCGCCGCCCGCGGCCGCGCCCGCGCAACGGCCGAATGCGTACCGGCAACAGCCGGAAGCCGTGGCGCGAGGCCACCTGCGCCTCCAGGCCGTCGCGGGACCCGAGCCACAGCAACGGCCAGCCGCCGGCGCGCAGCCACTGGGCGACGGCCAGCGCCGGATAGACATGCCCCCCCGTGCCCCCGGCCATGATCAATACCGGCCGCCCGCCCGCGCCGTCCGCGGCCCCGTTCGCGGCCCCGTTCACGGCCTTGCCCGCTCCGGGCATGGCAGCCGGCTCTCGTATCCGGCCCGCAAGACCAGCCCGATCGCGATCAGGGTGACCAGGATGCTGTTGCCGCCGTAGCTGATCAGCGGCAGCGTCAGCCCCTTGGTGGGCAGGAGCCCCGTGTTGACGCCAATATTGACGAAAGTCTGGATGCCGAGCAGCAACCCGAAGCCGTAGCACAGGTAGGCGGCAAAAAGGCGCCCGGCCGTCGCCGCCCGGGCGGCGACGGCGAAGCACCGGCTCACCAGCAGGTAGAAGGCCAGGATCGTCGCCACGCTGCCGAGGAAGCCCAACTCCTCGGCGATGATGGCGAATACGAAGTCGGTATGCGCCTCCGGGAGGTAGAAGAGTTTTTGCAGGCCGCCGCCCAGCCCTTCCCCGAACCAGCCGCCGCGGCCGAAGGCGATCAGCGCCTGGGTGAGTTGAAAGCCCTGATCGAAGGGGTCCTGCCAGGGGTCAAGGAAGCTGATCATGCGCTGTAGCCGGTAGGGCGACAGCACCGCCAGGGTGAACATGACGGCGCCCGCCGCCGCCGTCCAGAACAGAGAGCGCAGGACGGAGACGCCGCCTACGAACAGCATGCCCAGGGTGGTGGCCGCCAGCACCGCGGTGGCGCCGTAGTCCGGCTCCAGCAGCAGCAGGAGGCAAACCACGGCCAGCAGGACCAGCGGCAGGAAGAAGCCCTGCATGGTCTGTCGCACCAGGCGCCCGCGCCGCTCCAGGTACCCGGCGAGATAGATCACCATGAAGAGCTTCATCGGCTCCGACGCCTGCAGCGAGACGGGGCCGAGGCGGAGCCAGCGCGTACTGCCGTTGACTTCCCTGCCCAGGCCGGGGACCAGGATCAGGATGAGCAGCAGGATGCCCAGCAGCAACAGCGCCAAGCCCCACCGCCGCAACAGGTCGAGCCGCAGGCGCATCGCGCCGTAGCCCAGCGCCAATCCCAGCGTGCAGTTCGCCAGTTGCCGCCAAAAGTAATACAGCGGCTCCTGGAAGCCGCGCTCGGCGATGGTGACGGAGGCGGAGGCCATCATGACCAGCCCCGCCCCGAGCATGCACAGCGTCAGCCATATCAGCCTGGCGTCGTAGTTTGCGAACAAGGCGCCGGGGCGCGGTCCCGCGGCCCCCAGGCCGGCTGTCGCGGTGGCTTGCGCCGGGATCACCCGCGCTCTCCCGGCGGCAGCAGTTCCCGCACCGCGGCGGCGAAGGCGTCGCCCCGGTGCCGGTAGTCCCGGTACATGTCGAAACTGGCGCAGGCGGGGGACAGCAGCACGATGTCGCCGGGCGCCGCCCACCGCTTTGCCGCCCGCACTGCCGCCGCCATATCGCCGGCCCGCCGCGTCGGCGCCGCGTCTTCCAGGGCCTGGGCCAGCAAGCCCGCGTCGCGCCCGATCAGGATGGCCGTCTTCACCCGGCCCTGCGCCGCCACCGCCAGTTCCCCGAAGTCCTCGGTTTTGGCCTCGCCCCCCGCGATCAACACGATGTTGGCATCCCCGGCCAGCCCCCGCAGGGCGGCGGCGGCGGCGGCGGGGTTGGTGGCCTTGGAGTCGTCGTACCAGCTGACCGCGTTGTGCGTGGCGACCCTTTGCGTGCGGTGCCGGAGCCCGGGGAACTCCCGTAGCGCGTCCAGCATGGCCGTCTCCGCCAGCCCCGCGGCGCTTCCCAGCGCCAGGGCCGCGAGGCAGTTGGCCACGTTGTGCCCGCCCGGCATCCGCAGCTCCGCCGCGGGCAACAGCAGCCGTTCGCCGCGGGCCAGCCAGCCGTCGCGGATCCCGAAATCCTCCGCCTTCGGCGCGCCCAGGGTGAAACCCAGGGCGTTGCGCCCGGGCTGTCGCAGCGAGTCGAGCCGCGTGTCGTCCCGGTTCAGGACCATGACGCGGGCGCCGTCGTAGATGTGCGCCTTCAGGGCCAGGTATTCCTGCATCCCGCCGTGGCGATCCAGGTGATCGGGGCTCAGGTTCAGCACGGTGGCCGCCACGGCCCGCAGCGAGTGCAGCGTCTCCAGTTGAAAGCTGGACAGCTCCAGCACATACAAGTCGGCCGGCTTGTCCAGCAACTCCGGGGCGGGGATGCCGATGTTGCCGCCGGCCTCGGTCCGCAGCCCGGCACGGCGCCCCATTTCCGCGACCAGGCTGACCACGGTGCTCTTGCCGTTGGTGCCGGTCACGGCGACGATGGGCGCCTGCGTCCGCAGGCAGAACAGATCCACATCGCCCAGCAACGGGATGCCGGCCCGGCGCGCCCTTGCCAGGGTGGGCATCTCCGGATCGACGCCGGGGCTTACGATCAACTGGCGCGAATCGCCCAGGGCGGCCTCGTCCCACCCTCCCAGCGATACCGGGACCTCCGGCATTTCCGCCCGCAACTCGGCGAGGCAGGGCGGCGCCTTCCTGGAGTCGGTTACCGCGAACTTGCGCCGCTCCCGGTGCAGGACGCGGGCGCAGGCGAGGCCGGTGCGCCCGAGCCCCACGATGGTCGCATCGTATTGCGCCCCTGCCGCGAGCGGAGAGCCTTCGCCGCGCGTCATCGTATCTTCAGGCTCGACAGGCCGATCAGCACCAGGATCACCGTGACGATCCACAACCGTACGATGATCTTCGGTTCCGGCCAGCCCTTCAACTCCAGGTGATGGTGCAGGGGCGCCATGCGAAACAGCCGCTGACCGGTCAGCCGGCAGGAGGCCACCTGCAGGATCACGGAAACGGTCTCCAGCACGAACAACCCGCCCATGATGAACAACACGATTTCCTGGCGCACCATCACCGCCACGGCGCCCAGCGCCGCCCCGAGGGAGAGGGCGCCGATGTCTCCCATGAACACCTGGGCCGGGTAGGTGTTGAACCAGAGAAAGCCCAGCCCGGCGCCCATGACCGCCCCGCAGAAGATGGCCAGTTCGCCGCTGCCCGGCACGTAGGGGATGCCCAGATACTGAGCGAAGCGCGCGTTGCCGCCCAGATAGGCAAATACCGCCAGGGCGCCGGCGATCAGCACGATCGGCAGGATCGCCAGGCCGTCCAGCCCGTCGGTCAGGTTGACGGCGTTGCTGGTGCCGACGATCACGAAGTACGCCAACAACACGTACAGCCAGCCCACGTCAATCGCTACCTGCTTGACGAAGGGGACGATCAACTGCGTCTCGGACGGCGCCTGGGCGGTAAAGAACAGGAACAGCGCCACCGCCAGCCCGGCCAGGGATTGCCACAGGTATTTCTGCCAGGCCGCGAGTCCCGCCTCCGCCCGCCCGTGGCGCACCTTGCCGTAATCGTCCGCCAGGCCGATCAGCCCGAACAGTACCGTGGTGGCGATGGCCACCTGCACGAAGCGGTTGCCCGGATCCGCCCAGCAGAGAGAGCTGAGCAGCAGCGAGAACAGGATCATCAGCCCGCCCATGGTGGGGGTTCCCGATTTGACGCTGTGCGACTCGGGGCCCAGCCCGCTCACGGTCTGCGAGACCCGGTGCCGGCTCAGGCGCCGGATGAACAGCGGCCCGACGAACAGACAGAGCAGCAGGGCCGTCAACAGCCCCAGGATGGCGCGCAGCGTGAGGTAGCGGAACACGTTGAAGCCGCTGTAATACTGCGTCAGGTAGTCGAACAGCCAGGTCAACATCCCTTAAGCCTCCGCCGCCAGCCGGGCCACCAGCCGCTCCAGAGCCAACCCGCGCGAGCCCTTGACCAGCAGGATCACGTCGCCGCTCAGTTCGGCATCCAAGGCGTCGCCCAGCGCCTCCAGGTCGGCATAGGCAGTGCCGCCCGGGCCAAAGGCGGCGGCCGCCTCCGCGGCCAGCTCCCCCAGCGCGTACAGCCTTTGCACCCCGCGCGCGCGCGCCTCGCGGCCCGCCCGGCGATGCCATTCCACGGCCTCGCCGCCCAGCTCGTTCATGTCGCCCAGCGCCAGCCAGTGCCGCCTCCGGTGTTTGCGCATCACCTCGATCCCCGCCTGCAAAGAGGTCGGGTTGGCATTGTAACTATCGTCCAGCAGCAGGCTGCCGCCCGTGCCCCGCCGAAGTTGCAGGCGGCCCTGCAGCGGCGCCATTTTCTCCAGGCCTTCGCGGATCCGCTCCACGGGGGTCTCCAGGGCATGGGCGCAGGCTGCCGCCGCCAGCGCGTTCATCAGGTTGTGCCGGCCGCACAACGGCAGCCGCACCTCCGCCCGGGCGTTGGGGAGGGACAGCAGGAAGCGCTGCCTCCCCGCGGGCGGGGCGTCTTCGATGTCGCTGGCCGTCACGTCCGCGGGGCGCTCCAGGCCGAAAGTGATTCGGTCGTAATTCCGGGCGCGGGCGCGCCACAGTCCGGCGTACCTGTCGTCGGCGTTGATAACCGCCGCCCCGCCGCTTTCCAGGCCGTCGAAGATCTCGGACTTGGCCTCCGCGACCGCCCCTACGTCGCCGAAACCGGCGAGATGCGCGGGGGCGCACTGCGTGATCGCCGCGACTCTGGGCCGCGCCATTCGCGCCAACGCGCCGATCTCCCCTTTGTGGTTCGCGCCCATCTCGATTACCGCGTACCCGTGTTCCCGCCCCAGGTGGAACAGCGTCAGGGGCACGCCCAGGTCGTTATTGCGGTTCCCGGCCGTGGCCAGCACCGGCGCCGACAGCGCCAGCACCGCCGCCAGCATTTCCTTGACCGTGGTCTTGCCGTTGCTGCCGGTCACGCCGACCACGGGCAGCTGGAAGCGGGAGCGCCAGCGGGCGGCCAGGCGCCCCATGGCGCCGCGGGACCGATCCACCCGCAACAGCGGGCAGGACGCGCTGCCGGCAGGCGCCCATTCCACCATGGCGGCGGCCGCGCCGCGGGCGCTGGCGGCGGCCACGAAATCGTGGCCATCGCAGTGCCGCCCCTGCAGGGCGATGAACAACTCCTGCTCGCCGATATCGCGCGAGTCTATGCCGCAGCCCCGGAACGCGACATCACGCCCCAGACAAGCGCCGTCCAGCGCGGCGGCGGCCTCGGACAGGCGCATGCGGATCACGGCGCCAACCCCAGCGCCCGGCGCACTTGCAGGCGGTCGTCGAAGGGCCGCCGCCGGCCCCCGGCCTCCTGGAAGCGCTCGTGCCCTTTGCCGGCGACCAACACCGTGTCCGTTTCCCCTGCCCCGGCGATGGCCGCCGCGATGGCCTGTTTGCGGTCCGGGATCGCTTCCGGGCGCCGGTCGCGGCGGGCGCCGGCGCGGATCTCCTCTATGATTTGCAGCGGCGGCTCCCCGCGCGGGTTGTCGTTGGTGGCGATCGCCCGGTCGGCGAGCTCGGCCGCCGCCTTGCCCATCTCGGGGCGCTTGCCCCGGTCGCGGTCGCCGCCGCAGCCGAACACGCACCACAGCCGCCCCGGCGTGATGTCGCGCAGGCTGCGCAGCGCCTGCCGCAACGCCTCCGGGTTGTGCGCGTAGTCCACGACCGCCAACGGCCGCCCGGGCGCGGCGAAGCGCTCCATGCGCCCGGGGACGGCCTCCAGGGCGCCCAGGGCGGCCAGGGCCTGCGCCGGCGGCGCGCCCAGCCGGCAGAGTGCGGCGGCGGCGGCCAGCAGGTTGCCCGCGCTCGCCTCGCCGATCAGCGGCGTCCGCAAGCGGCCCTCGCCCCAGGGGCCGCGCAGGCTCAGTGTCATGCCGTCCCGGTCCGCGGCTTCGATGCGCCCTTGCAGGCACGGTCCGCCGCCGGGCGGGGGCGCCTGGCGCAGGGTATAGCCGATGACCTCCCGCCGCGCGTCTTGCAGTTCCCGGAACCACCGCCGGCCGTGCGCGTCGTCCAGGTTGAGGATCGCCGCCTGCAAGCCGGGCCAGGAAAGCAGGCGCCTCTTGGCCGCGGCGTAGCGCTCCCGGTTGCCGTGGTAGTCCAGGTGGTCCCGGCCCAGGTTGGTGAAAACCGCCAGCTGGAAGCGCACTCCGCTGGCGCGCTCCTGGTCCAGCGCGTGCGAGGAGACTTCGATGGCGGCGTAGTCCGCGCCCAGGCCCCGCATCTCGCGCAACAGCGCGTGGAGGGCGACCGGGTCCGGGGTGGTATGCGGCCCCGGCCGCAGTGCCCGGGGGAATCCGTTGCCCAGGCTGCCGATCAGGCCGCAGCAGCGGTCGTTGCCGCGCAGCCGCGCCAGCCCCCCGCCGATCAGATGGGCGACCGTGGTCTTGCCGTTGGTGCCGGTGACGCCTACCGCCCGCAACTCCCGCGAGGGGGAGGCATAGAAACGGTCGGCCACGATCCCGGCGCGCGCCCGCAGCCCGGCGATGGGAAACAGCGGTCGGCCCGCGTCTTCCCGGGGGCAGTCTGCCGCCTCGACGGCGACGGCCGCCGCCCCGGCCCGTACCGCCTCCGGGATATGGCGCGCGCCCCGGGTGTGCCCGCCCCGGCAGGCGAGAAACAAGTCTCCGGCCCGCGTCTTCCTGCTGTCCATGCTCAGGCCGGAAACGACCAGCGCCGGGTCAGGCGCCGTTCCGGTCATTCCCGACAGCAATTCCCGCACTGGCCGTCCCTCCCCCCGCTTAGCCGCGTCCGGCATCGTCCGGCGCCTCGGCTGGGGCGCGTCCCGAGCGCTCGACCAACAGCCGGTCCAGGTCCGAAAGGTTGTCCGGCGGCACGTTCAGCAGCCGCAGGCTGGCCTCCATGACTTTCGAGAACACCGGCGCCGCCACTTGGCTGCCGTAGTATTCTTTGCCGGCCGGTTCGTCTATCACCACCGCCATGACCAGCCGCGGATCGCTGGCCGGCGCCATGCCCACGAATAGGGCTTGGTGCCGGTTGCCCTCGTAGTTGCCGCCGCTGTTTTTGCGCACCGTGCCCGTCTTGCCGGCGACCCGGTAGCGGTTCACGGCGGCCCGTTTGCCGGTCCCCGCCGGTTGCTGCACCACTTGTTCCAGCATGGCGCGCACCATGGTCACCTCCGCCGCGGGGAACAGCTGCCGCCGCTTCGGCGGTCCGTCCAGCCGCTCCAGGCGAATCTCCGGCAACCAGCCGTCCGTCGCCAGCAGCGAGTAGGCGCGCGCCAACTGCAGGGCCGTGGCGGAGATGCCGTAGCCGTATGCCACCGTGGCCTGCTCGATCCGCGACCAGTGCGCGTAGTGGTTCAGGCGGCCCGCGAACTCGCCGGGGAAACCGCTGCCCGTGCCGGAGCCGAAGCCGACGGAGTTCAGCACTCTCCAGAGCAGGTCGGACGGCAGCGACAGCGCGATCTTGCTGATCCCGACGTTGCTGGAATTGGCCAGGACATGGGTCAGGTCCAGCACGCCGTAGTTGCGCCGGTCATGGATCGTATGGCCGCCGACCCGTAGCGTGCCGGGGGCGGTGTCCACGCGCGAGGCGGGCAGGTAGCTGCCGGACAGCAGCGCCGCCAGCGCGGTGAAGGGTTTGATCGTGGAGCCGGGCTCGAAAGAATCCGTGACGGATATATTGCGGTGGTAGCGCCGCTCCAGGTCCTGCCGGCTATTCGGGTTGTAGGAGGGCTGGTTCGCCATTGCCAGCACCTCGCCGCTGTCGGGAGCCACCAGCACCAGCGTGCCCGCCGCCGCCCGCCGCTGCGCCACCGCCGTCTTCAATTCCCGGTGCGCCAGGTACTGGAGCCTGCGGTCTATGGCCAGCGTCAGGTCGCGGCCCGGCACCGCCGCGCGCACGGTCTCGATATTCTTGACGGTCTGTCCCAGCCGGTCCCGCAACACCCGTTTGACGCCGCGCCGCCCCCGCAGCCGGTCGTCGTGCCGCAGTTCGATGCCCTCCTGCCCGCGGTCGTCTATGTCGGTAAAGCCCAGCAGTTGCGCCGTGACCTCGCCGGCCGGGTAATAGCGCCGGTATTCCCTCTGCACGGACACGCCGGGCAGCCCCAGCGCCATGACCCGGGCGCCGAAATCGGGTTCCGCCCCCCGGTGCAGATAGACGAAATCTTTGCGGATGCGCTCCTGCAACCGCCGCCGCAGCGCGGCGGGCTCCGTATTCAACAGCTGCGCCAGCCGCGCCAGCCCTGCGTCTTCCGCCGCCAGCAGCTCGCGGGGGGTGGCCCATATGGAATGCACCGGCGTGCTGATCGCCAGCGGTTCCCCGTGGCGGTCCGTGATCATGCCGCGGATCGCGGGCACTTCCATGACCCGCAGCGCGCGCGCGTCCCCGTGCTCCTCCAGAGACTCTTGCTGGTACAGCTGCAAGTAGGCGACGCGGGCCAGCAGCACCGCCGCCGCCAGGTGCAGCAGGCACAGCAGCGTGATATGCCGGTACCGGTGCCGCACGGGGCGTCAGTCCCCTGCTCCGGCGCGGCGTCCGGGCGCCGCCTCGGGGCCTCCCCGCAGGATCACCAGGACTTCCTCCCGCGGCAGGCCCATGCCGATCCGGGTGCGCGCCAACCGTTCGATGCGGCCGTGATCGGCCCAGGTGCTGCGCTCCAACTGCAACCGGCCCCATTGTTCGTTCAGCGCGTCCCGGTCGCGCTCCAACTGCTGCATCTCGACGAACAGGCGCCGCGCCTCGTGCCGCGACCAGACGATCAAGACGGCGGTCAGGAAGATCGCCAGACCCAGCAGCCAGGGCAGCAGAGCCGGATGCAGCGCCTTCATCGTTCCCTGCCGGCAACGCGCAGCACCGCGCTGCGGCAGCGCGGGTTGGCCGTCACCTCTTCCGGGTCGGGGCGCAGCGGGCCGGCTACCGGCAACAGGCGGGCGCCCTCCGCCCGCCGCCGTTCGCGCAGAAAGCGCTTGACAATCCGGTCCTCCAGGGAATGGAAGCTGATGACCGCCAGGCGTCCGCCAGGAGCCAGCAGCTTTGCCGCCTGTTCCAGTCCCTCGCGCAGCTCGTCGAGTTCCCGGTTGATATGGATGCGGATGGCCTGGAAGCAGCGAGTGGCCGGGTGCCTGCCGCCTCTGCCGCCGCGCCCGCCCCGGCCCGCCGGCATCGCCCGGCGGATGATGTCCGCCAGTTGTCCGCAGCCCTGGATTCGCGCTTGCCGGCGCGCCGCGACGATGGCGCGCGCGACGCGCCGGGCGTAGCGTTCCTCGCCGTACTCCCGAAACACGCGGGCCATCTCCCGCTCGGTAGCGCGGGCAATCCAATCGGCGGCGCTCTGGCCCTGGGATGGGTCCATACGCATGTCCAGCGCGCCGTCCTGGCGCAGGCCAAAGCCGCGCGCCGCGTCCAGCAACTGGGGCAGGGACACGCCCAGGTCGAACAACACCCCGTCCACCCGGCCGCCGCGCCCCTCTTCCGCCGCCACTTCGGTCAGACGGCAGAACGAGGCCCGGACGATGCGGAAGCGAGGATCGTCCGCGAAGCGCCGTTGGCCGTGCCGTGCCGCCTCGGGGTCCTTGTCGAAGGCCAGCAGCCTGCCTGCCGCGCCCAGTCGGGCCAGGATCGCCGCGCTGTGACCGCCCCGGCCGTAAGTGCAATCCGCGTAGCAACCGTCCGGGCGCAACCCCAGCCCGTCCAGCACCGGGCCCAGCATCGCGGGGATGTGCCCGTGCAATGACCGATGTTCTCCCATGCCCATGCCCATGCCCATGCCCATGCC
>JAPPQA010000072.1 GCA_028817255.1 Gammaproteobacteria bacterium
GGCCGTAGGCGCGGAAGTGTTCGCGCAGCAGTTGCCGCCGCCACGCCTCGCTTTGCTCGGGGAAGCACAGCGCAAGGTTGGCCGCCGCAATGGCGCGGCGTTTTTTGTTTACCGCGCAAAACGCGCTGCCTAACGACGCGCCCACCGCATATACCAGCCGGCGCGGTAGAAACGCGCACAGCCATACCGCGCAGAGCGCCAGCCACACGCCCCAGAATTTCGGGTGCAGAAATGAATAATGAAAAATCGGCCGGTACAATTTCTGCCGCATTTTTTTACGCCGCAAAACGCCGCGGCCCGGAACCTCGGCCGCCGCGGCCAGGCTGTCCCAGGCGTCAGGGTCGCGCGACGCCGGCAGGCGCGCGGCGAAGGCGAGGCCGAGCGCGGCGCCTGCAGGTTCCAATGTCCATCTTCGAGCCTCCGCTTGACATAGGCGATCCCGGATTGGATCGAAGGAGAGTATAGGCAATCGCGGCTAACCTTACATGTACCGGTCCAGTACATATATGGCATTACGCCGCCGACCCGGGTAGAATCCAAACCCGCTCAGGTGCCGCTATCGGTGGAGAGGGCTAAGCTTGCAGGAGTCGCGCCAGTGCCGGGTCTGGTCCTGGCCGGCTAAGAAGCTGCGTCCCTCGTCCAGAATATCGCCCTGCTCCGTGCCTGTCGCCGAATGGGCGGCGGACGCGCCCCGATGGCCCAGAGGTTTGGCCCAGAAATTTGGCCCTGAGATTTTGCGTTGCCGGCTATCCCGTCGCAGGGCGCCGTGGTTTTCCGATGCCTTGCATCGGGCCGGAAACGATGAAATAACTTTATCTATTGGAAACATATGGTATATTTATATACTAATATAGTGTACATATGTCGTACCTGACTGATTTTCAGGTTTTTTGGAGGGTCTAAAATGACGGTTCGGAAACAAAAGACTGCGCCGATCAACGAGTCGCAGTTGGCGGCGGTGCTGGAATATCGCTATGGCGACGGGCAGGTTTACTTGCCCAGGAACGCGCCCCGCAACCTGTTGAGCGAAGCGGTGCAACGCGGACTTGTGGACGCCGAAGGCTATCTCACGCGCCAGGGCCGGATGTTCCTGGCCAGCCATAGCGTCTGAGCCCCGCCGATTGCCTGTCGTTGCCCCGGGAGAGTCGCCGGGGGCGATTGCGGCGCGGCCATTGGGGGGGGCGTCCCCGCGGTCGGCGGCGCGCGGCCGCAATAACCGCCGGCGATGCAGGGATTCCATCGCGCGGCGCCCCTTCGCGCATGTTTCCTTGGCCGGGAACGGGTGGTATGTTATAGGGCCTCTCGCGGCGATTCTCCTGCCGGGGACGGGCGGCGTTTTCGGATCGGAGCTTCGCCGTTGCGATCTTTTCTGGACGGGCGCGCTCTTTTCTGGACGAAAGACCCGCCCGGGCGGAATGACTACATGTATTCATACGACGATTACGACCAGACCCTGGTAAACCAGCGCGTAGCCCAGTTCCGGGAACAAACCCGGCGTTATCTGAAGGGCGAGATCGGCGACGAAGAGTTCCGCCCCCTGCGCCTGATGAACGGCCTGTACCTGCAACGGCACGCGCCCATGTTGCGGGTAGCCATTCCCTATGGCCTGCTGTCCGCGCGGCAATTGCGGATGCTGGCCCACATCGCCCGCAAATACGACAAGGGCTACGGTCACTTCAGTACGCGCCAGAATATCCAGTTCAACTGGCCGCGCCTGGAGCGGGTTCCGGACATCCTCGAAGACTTGGCCAGCGTGCAGATGCACGCCATCCAGACCAGCGGCAACTGCGTCCGCAACATCACCGCCGACCCGCTGGCAGGCATCGCCCGCGACGAATTCCGCGACCCCAGGCCATACTGCGAGATCCTGCGTCAGTGGTCCACGTTGCACCCCGAGTTCTCCTACCTGCCGCGCAAATTCAAGATTGCGGTCAGCGGCGCCCGGCGGGACCGGGCCGCGGTTCAGGTACACGACATCGGCCTGTACCTGGCGCCGCGCCAACAGGGGCGGGAGCAGGGCTTCCGGGTGCTGGTCGGCGGCGGGCAGGGGCGCACGCCCTATATCGGGGTTTGCATCCGGGAACACCTGGAGGAGCGTTATCTGCTCTCCTACCTCGAGTCGATCCTGCGCGTCTATAACCGTTTCGGGCGCCGCGACAACCGCCAAAAGGCCAGGATCAAGATCCTCGTCAACGCGCTGGGGGCCGAACATTTTTCCGAACTGGTCGAACAGGACTGGGAATACGCCCGGCAGTCGCCCGGTTGCCTGCTGGACTCCGCCGAGGTGGAACGGGTCGGCGCCTTTTTCCGCCCCCCCGCCTACGAAGAATCCGCGGCCGACGGCGCCCACCTGGGGCAACTGCGGCAGGACCGGGAGTTCGCGCGCTGGGCGGCGCGCAACCTGGCCGCCCACAAGATGCCCGGCTACGCCATTGTCCATATCTCCCTGAAGGCCCCGCAGGCGCCGCCCGGCGACGCCACCGACCGGCAGATGGACGCCATCGCCGACTTGGCCGAACGTTACAGCTGCGGCGAGATCCGGGTCGCCCATGACCAGAATCTGGTCCTGGGTCACGTGCGCCAGGCCGATCTGTACCCGCTCTGGCAGGCATTGGCGGAGCACGAGCTGACCACTCCCAATATTGGCCTGCTCACCGACATGATCTGCTGCCCGGGGCTGGATTTTTGTTCCTTGGCCAATGCCGGCTCGATCCCCGTCGCCCGCCAGATCAACGAGGCATTTTCCGACCCGGACGCCCTGGCGGAACTGGGCGAGATTCGGGTCAACATCTCCGGTTGCATGAACGCCTGCGGCCACCACCATGTGGGCCATATCGGCATCCTGGGCGTGGACAAAAAAGGCGCGGAATACTATCAATTGACCCTGGGCGGTTCGTCCGGCAACGACGTAGCCCTCGGCGCCCGCCTCGGCCGCGCCATCCCCAAAGAGCGCGTTGCGGAGGCGATCGGCAAACTGATGGAGGTCTATGCGGAAAACCGCCGCGACGGCGAACGCTTCCTGGATACCTACCGCCGGATCGGAGTCGCGTCCTTCCGGGAAAAGGTTTATGAAGGTCATTAAAGACCTGCGCATTGTCGAGGACGGCTGGATCCTGCTGCGCGAGGTTCCGGAGAGCGGCGCCCTGCCGCCGGGCGACATCATCGTGCCCTTTCCCTTCTGGAGCGAGCGGCGCGGCGCGCTGCCCGTCCGGCCCGCGGGCCGGCTCGGAGTCCTGCTCGGCTGCGAGGATCCCCTCGAGGAGCTGGTCCCCTTCCTGGCCGGCATCCCCCTGCTCGCCCTGCTGTTCGAGAAGTTTACCGATGGCCGCTGCTACTCCATCGCCCGCCTGTTGCGCGACCGTCACGGCTACCGGGGCGAGTTGCGCGCCGTGGGCGACGTGCTGCGCGACCAGCTGTTTTTCATGCAGCGTTGCGGGATAAACTCGTTCCAACTGCGCGAGGACCTCGACTTGGAGGATGCGCTGCAGGCATTCCAGGAAGTCACGGTCAAGTACCAGGCATCTTCGGACGGTGCGCCGCCGCTTTACCGTTACCGTTGAGGGCGCGCGCCGCGCCCGGCGGGCCGCGCCCGGCGCCGGCCCGAGCCGCTGCTGAAGCATGGCGGAGGCGGCGGCGAAGGACTACAGCGCCCTCGTCCTGGGTCGGGACAGCGGGCTGCGTTCGCTGCAGGATATCCGGGACAACCGCGCCGCGGCCACTGCGCTGTTGTGCCAGGCGCGCCGCGAAGTGCGGATCGTATCCTGCCGGCTCGCCCCGCCGGTGTTCGACTCCGAGGAGATCGCCGCCGCCGTACGGACCGCCATCGCCGGCAACCGGCGCTTCTCCCTCCATGTCCTGATCTTCGACCCCAAGGGCCTGAGCGGCGGCGGCCATCGCCTGCTGGGATTGAGCGGCCGCCTGGCCAGTTTCGTCCAGTTCCGCAGCCCGTCGCCCGACCGCGAGATCGCCGTCAGGGAATTCCTGGTGGCGGACGGCGCCGGGTTCCTGAATCGCCCCGTCCCCGAGCGCTGGGAGGGGGTGGCGGACTTCAACGATGCATTGCGCTGCCGGGAGCTGCTGGCCGAGTTCGAGGAAATATGGGCCACCGCGGATCAGGACACCGAATTGCGCCGGCTGTCTCTTTGAGCGCCCGCTGAACGGCGGAATGCTCCCAGGCTCGCATCGTCCCCCGCGGGACACCGACGCCTGCACGCGCGCGGCGCCCCCCCCCGGCACGCAGCGGCGCCTGCGGGGCGCGCGCGCCCTGTCTCCGTTTCGCCGCGAAGGACTGTTGCGGCGCTTGCGCGAAACATTGCCGGAACTGCGCGAGTTGTGGGCGGAGTATGTCTATTTCGCGTACTGGCGGCAGCCGCCCTCCCCGGACCAGGGCCGCCGCCTGCGCTCGCTGCTCGCAGGCGCCCAGGCGCCGCTCGATGCCCCCATTCCCGCCGGCGGCCCGCCGCTGCTGGCGTTGCCCCGCGCCCTCTCGCCCTGGTGCAGCAAGGCCACGGAGATCGCGCAAAATTGCGGCCTGAGCGGGCTGTGGCGCCTCGAACGCGCCACCGCGTGGTACTTGGCAGACGACAGCGGCGCCGCCCTGGCCGCCGGCCGGAGCGAACGGGCGGCGCCCCTGCTGCATGACCGCATGACGCAATGGCTGGCGCCGGACTCGGAACAGGCCGCCTCCCTGCTGCTTGCGCCTCCGCCCGGCGCGCCCGGCACGGACAGCGGCGGCGCCGGCCGGCACCGCATCGCCGTGCTGGAAGAAGGGGTCGCGGCGCTGGAGCGCCTGGAGGCCGTCCTGCCGCTGGGTCTCGGCCGCCGCGAGCGGCGCTGCCTGGCGGAACACTTTCGGCGCCTGGGCCGCAACCCTACCGATGTCGAGTTAATGACCTTTGCCCAGTTTCACTCCGAACACTGCCGGCACCAGACCTTTAACGCCTGCTGGGAGATTGACGGCCGCCGCCTGGAGGACACCCCTTTCGCGTTGATTCGCCGCACTGCCGAGGCCGCCGGCGGCGGCCGGGTGCTCTCGGCATACCGCGACAACGCCGCGGTATGCCGCGGCTACAAGGGCTCCCGCTTTTTCCCCGACGCCTCCGGCCGCTACGCGCGGCGCGAGCAAGAGACGCATATTCTGATGAAGGTCGAGACGCACAACCACCCCACCGCCATCTGTCCCCATCCCGGGGCGGCGACCGGCGCCGGCGGCGAGATACGGGACGAAGCGGCCACCGGGCGCGGCGCCCGGCCCGCGGCCGGCCTGGTCGGTTTCAGCGTCTCGCAGTTGCGCATCCCGGGCTTCGCGCAGCCGTGGGAGGCGGCGGCGGAGCCGACGGCGCCGCCGAACCTGGCCTCTGCGCTGCGCATCATGCTGGAGGCGCCGGTGGGCGCGGCGTCCTACAACAACGAGTTCGGCAGGCCCGCCTTGTGCGGTTATTTCCGTTCCTTCGAGCAGCGCATGGCGGACGGCCGCGTCTTCGGTTACCGCAAGCCGGTCATGCTGGCCGGCGGCCACGGCTGCATCCGCGCCGACTCGGTGCGCAAACCGCGGGCGGCGCCCGGAGACCTGCTGGTCGTGCTGGGCGGCCCGGCAATGCGCATCGGTCTCGGCGGCGGCTCGGCCTCGTCGCAGGCTGCCGGCACGGGCGACGCGGACAGCGATTACGCATCGGTGCAGCGCGCCAACGCCGAGATGCAGCGGCGCTGCCAGGAGGTCATAGACCGCTGTTGCGAGTTGGGAGAGCGCAACCCCATCCGCACCATCCACGACGTGGGCGCCGGCGGCTTGGCCAACGCCGTGCCGGAATTGCTGGCGGGCCGCGGCGCCGTCGTTTCTTTGGCTCAAGTGCCGAGCGCGGACCCCGGCCTGCTGCCTCTGGAGCATTGGTGCAACGAGGCCCAGGAGCGGTACCTGCTGGCTATGGCGCCCGCTTCTCTGCCCTGCTTCGAGGAGCGGTGCCGGCGCGAGCGCGCTCCCTTTGCGGTGATCGGCACGGTGCGCGAACAGGACTGTCTGCGCCTGGAAGACGCGCGCGGCAACGGCGCCCCGCCCCTGGAGCTTTCCATGCAGTGGCTGCACGAGGCATTGCCCCCCGCCCGCTGCCGGGCGCGGCGCCGCCCGCGGCCCCGGCAGCCGCTGGATCTGGCCGCCGTGCGCCTGGAAGAGGCCGCCGAACGGGTGCTGCGCCTGCCCGTCGTCGGCGACAAGAGTTTCTTGATCACGATCGGCGACCGCACGGTGGGCGGCCTGACGGCACGCGACCCCATGGTAGGCCCCTGGCAGGTGCCGGTGGCCGATTGCGCCGTAACCGCCGCCTCCTACGACGGGTGGCACGGCGCGGCCATGGCGCTGGGCGAGCGGGCGCCCGTCGCCCTGCTGGATCCGGCCGCCGCCGCGCGGCTGGCGGTGGCAGAGGCGGTGACCAACATTTGCGCGGCGCGCATCCTGTCGCTGGCGGACATCGCCCTCTCCGCGAACTGGCTGGCGGCCCGCGGCGCCCCCGGCATGGACGCCGACCTCTACGACGCCGTGCGCGCGCTCAGCCTGTTCTGCCGCCAGCTCGGCATCGCCGTCCCGGTGGGGAAAGACTCGCTGTCCATGCACGCCGCCTGGCGCGACGCGGGCGGGCGGGAACGCGCGGTGCTTTCGCCCTCGTCCGCGGTGGTCTCGGCCTTCGCCCCGGTGGCGGATATCCGGCGTACGCTGACCCCCGAGTTGCGCGCGGATGCCGGCGAGACGGTCCTGCTGCTCCTGGAGCTCGGCCCGCAACGCCGGCTGGGGGGCTCCGCCCTGGCCCAGGCCTATGGCTGTCTCGGCGCGGCCGCACCGGACGTGGCCGACGCGGCGGCGCTGCGCCGCTTCGCGCGGTTGGTGCAACTGCTCAACGAAACGGGCGACCTGCTGGCCTACCATGACCGCTCCGATGGCGGCCTGTTCGCCGCCCTCTGCGAGATGGCTTTCGCCTCCCGCCGCGGCATAGATCTGGAATTGGATCCGCGGCGCGGCGACCCCCTGGCGCAGCTGTTCTGCGAGGAGATCGGCGCCGTAGTGCAAGTGCCCGCCGCCCGTGCCGGGCAGCTGCTTGCCCTGTTCGCGCGGGAGGCGCGCGATTCCGGTCTGGCCGCCCGGGTGCTGGGCGCCCCTGCCGACGGCCTGCGCCTGCGCATCCGCCATGGCGAGAAACGCATCTACGACCGGGACATCCTCGCCTTGCAGCGCTGCTGGGCCGAGTCCGGGTACCGGCTGCGGCTGCTGCGCGACTGCCCGGAGTGCGCCCGGCAGGAATATGCGCGCCTGCAAGACCGGGCAGACCCGGGGTTGTTCGCGCGCACCGGCGCCGCGTCCGTTCCTGCCGCCCCCGCCCCCGCCTTCGCCATCGCCGGCAAGGCCCGCCCCCGCCTGGCCGTCCTGCGCGAGCAGGGCGTCAACGGCCATATCGAATTGGCGGCCGCCTTCGACCGTGCCGGCTTCGACTGTCTCGACGTGCATATGAGCGACCTGCTGGCGGGCCGGCAATCCCTGCGCGGGTTTCACGGCATGGCGGCCGGCGGCGGCTTCTCCTACGGCGACGTGCTGGGCGCCGGCGGCGGCTGGGCCGGCACGATCCTCCACAACGACGCATTGCGCCGCGAGTTCGCCGATTTTTTCGCCCGCGAAGACACGTTTACCCTCGGCGTCTGCAACGGTTGCCAGATGCTGTCCCGGTTGGCGGAGCTGATCCCGGGCGCGCAAGGTTGGCCGCTCTTTTTCCGCAACGCCTCCGATCGGTTCGAGTCCCGGCTGGTCATGGTGGAAGTATTGCCGTCGCGTTCGGTGCTGCTGGCGGGCATGGCCGGCTGGCAGTTGCCGGTCCCCGTGGCTCACGGCGAAGGCCGCGCCGCCCATGCCGCCCTGCCGTCCGGGCGGGTCTGCCTGCGTTACATAGACCACCGCGGCCGGCCCGCCGAGGCGTACCCTCTCAACCCCAACGGCTCGCCGGGCGGGGGCGCCGGCTTCGCCAGCGACGACGGGCGCGTCACCGCAATGATGCCGCACCCCGAGCGGGCCTTTCTGCGCTGGCAGTTTTCCTGGTTCCCCCGGGATCGGAAGGCGCCGGAGAGTCCCTGGTTGCAGCTGTTCCGCAACGCCCGTCGCTGGCTGGAGAGCGCCGGCCGGTAACGGCGGCAAAGCAGGGAACGGCCGGCTCCTTTGCCGCGGCTGGGCCGTCGCGCTCCCTTTCGGGACGAGTCGGCGCCCTCGCTGCCGGGAAAAACTCTTCGGCGGCGCGGTTCAAGCGCGGATTTGGCGGCGCGCACATAACTCCTGGCATAATTCCTGGCGGCGGCGCCATTTGTGCTATTATGCCTCCAGGTACGGTACGCTAGGAGCATAAAGAAGCGCCATGCTGATCAAACGAGGCTCCGCCTCCGACATCAAGAGCTCGGAAATCACCGAGCGCCGCGTCTTCGAGCAGCGCCGCCGCTTTCTGCGCGGCTCCCTGCTGGCAGGCGCCGCCCTGGCCGCCGGCCCGGCGTCCCTCCTCGCCGCAAGGCTGGAACCGGCAAAGCAGATCATCGAGCAACGGGACAGCCCGTACTCCACCGAAGAAGACCTGACTCCCTACAAGAAGGTCGCCGGCTACAACAATTTCTACGAATTCGGCATTGACAAGCGCGATCCCGCCCGCCACTCCGGGGGCATGACGACGCGCCCCTGGAGCCTGGAGGTTGCCGGGGAGTGCGCCAAACCGGGCACCTACGATCTGGAGGACTTCATCGCCCCCCACAAGCTGGAGGAACGCATCTACCGCCTGCGCTGCGTAGAGGCCTGGTCCATGGTGATCCCGTGGGTGGGCATCCCCATGGGCAAGGCGCTGCAACGTTTCGAGCCCAACTCCCATGCCAAGTACGTCGCCTTCACCACGCTGTACCGGCCGGAGGAAATGCCCGGACAGAAGCGGCAGGTCCTCGATTGGCCCTACCGCGAAGGGCTGCGCCTGGACGAGGCGATGCATCCCTTGACGCTGTTCGCGGTGGGACTGTACGGACAAATTCTGCCGAACCAGAACGGCGCCCCCATCCGCGTCGTGGTGCCCTGGAAATACGGCTTCAAGAGCATTAAATCCATCGTCAGGGTGGAGTTCACCCGCGATCAGCCGCGCACCAGTTGGAACGATTCCAGCCCCCGGGAGTACGGCTTTTACTCCAACGTCAACCCCGAGGTGGACCATCCGCGCTGGAGTCAGAGCAAGGAGCGCCGCATCGGCGACTTTTTCAAACGCCCGACGCAGATGCTCAACGGCTACGCGGAGCAGGTGGGGAACCTGTACGCCGGCATGGATATGGCGAAGTTCTACTGAAACAGCAGCGCCGCGCATGAAAAAAGGCGCCTGGACCCGGCCGGCCCTGTTTGCCGCCTGCTTGATTCCCCTGGCGTTCCTGGTGGGCCGCGGAGCGAGCGGCAACTTCGGCGCCAACCCCATCGAAGAGATCACGCACTTCACCGGCGACTGGGCGCTGTACCTGCTTTTGCTCACCCTGGCGGTCACGCCGTTGCGCCGGCTTTTCGGCTGGAGCCGCCTGGTGCGCCACCGCCGCATGATCGGGTTATTCGCCTTTTTCTACGGCGTGCTGCACTTCCTCACCTATTTCGTGCTGGACCAGTTCTTCGATTGGGCGGAGATCGGCAAGGATATATTCAAGCGCCCCTACATCACCGTCGGCTTCTCCGCCTTCGTCTTGCTGGTGCCGCTGGCCGTCACCTCCACCGACCGCATGATCCGGCGCCTGGGAGGCAAGCGCTGGAAGGCGCTGCACCGCCTGGTCTATGTCTCCGCCACCCTGGCGGTCCTGCACTTTCTCTGGCTGGTCAAGGCAGACGTGCGCGAGCCGGCGATCTGCGGCGGCGTCCTGGCGACGCTGCTCTGCCTGCGCCTGCCGTGGTTCGTATCGTTGTTGCGCCTGTTGCGTATCCCGTTCCTGGCCGGCAGCCGGCCGCGGACGCCGTAGGGAGGCCGTAGGGAGACGCCCCGGTGCCGGACGCCGACAAGGAACTCAGCTTTCGCGAGCACATGGCCCGGGAGGACGCGGCCGCCGCCGGGAGCAAGCGCGAGACGCCGCCGGAAATGCGCCGTCCTCGCCGGCGGGAGGCGGAAGGACAGCGGCGCCCGTCGTTGCGGCAGCCGGTCGTAGAGGAAGGCTGGGGCGGCGTCCGCTACAGTTTCCGCCGCGCCGGGATGCAGGAGCGCGAATTTCAGCGCCTGCGCCGGGGCGGCTACGAAGTCGGCGATGCCTTTTTGGATCTGCATGGCGCGACGGTGGCGGGCGCGCAAGACAAGGTGCGCGGCTTTCTGCGCGACTGCCTGGTGCGCGGCAGGCGCAGGGCGCGCATCGTTCACGGCAAGGGCGCCCGCTCTCCGGACGGCATCCCCGCACTGCGCGAGCCGTTGCGCGAGCAACTGAAACGGGACGCGGACGTGCTGGCGGTCTGGACCGCCAGCCCCAGGGAAGGCGGCAGCGGCGCCCTGAACGTCTATCTCAGGGGCCGCTAACGCGCCCGGCGCGGAACCGGCAGGCGTAGTTCGTTTTGCCAGCGCGCAAGCTATCGGGGGCGGGCGCAGCCCGCGCGATCGCATATTGCGGAGACGCAGGCAGCGGCCGCCTCCTGCCGCCGGCGGCGCGCGCTGCGAAGGCTCTCCGGCGGTGAGCGACCCCTATCTTCTGGCCCTGGACCAGGGCACCACCAGCACCCGCGCCATCCTGTTCGACCGGGGCGGGCGGGCGGCGTACACGGCGCAGCGGGAATTCGCCCAGCACTATCCCGGCAACGGACTCGTGGAACACGACGCCGGGGAGATCTTGCAGACCGCCCTGGCGGTATGCGGCGAGACGCTGGAGTACGCGGCGCGTTCGTCGTTGCAGGTGGCGGCCCTGGGCATCACCAACCAGCGCGAGACGACGGTAGTGTGGGAGCGGCAAAGCGGCAGGCCGGTGCACCGGGCCATTGTCTGGCAGGACCGGCGCACCGCCGCCGTCTGCGAGGACATCCGGGCGCGCGGCCTGGAGGCGGACATCGCCCGCCGCACCGGCTTGCTCGCGGATCCGTATTTCTCCGCCACCAAGATCGCCTGGATCCTCGACCACGTGCCGGGCGCGCGGCTGCGCGCCGAGCGCGGCGAACTGCTGTTCGGCACCACGGATTGCTACCTGGTCTGGCATTTGAGCGGCGGCCGCGTCCACGCTACCGATGCCAGCAACGCCTCGCGTACGCTGTTGTTCGACATCCGCGCGCAGGAGTGGGACCCCTTGCTGCTGGAGCGTTTCCGGGTGCCGCGCGCCATGTTGCCAGAAGTGCGGGACAGCGCCGCCGATTACGGCGAGGCCGTTTTGCTGCGTCCCCCCGGCGGCGGCCGGCTGCCCATCCGCGGCGTGGCCGGAGATCAGCAGGCCGCGGCCATTGGCCAGGCCTGCTTCCGGCCCGGCATGATCAAAGGCACTTACGGCACCGGCTGCTTCTTGCTGATGAACACCGGCGCGGAGGCGGTGGCCTCCGGGAGCCGCCTGCTGAGCACCGTGGCGTACCGCCTCGGCGGCGAGACTTGTTACGCCCTGGAGGGCGCCATATTCAATGCCGGCACGGCGGTGCAGTGGTTGCGGGACCAGCTGGGGCTGCTGCGCTCCGCCGGCGAGAGCGAGGCGTTGGCGCGCCGCGCCCGCGACCATAGCGGCGTGTACCTGGTGCCGGCCTTCACCGGCCTGGGCGCGCCGCACTGGGACGCGCACGCGCGGGGCGGCATCTTCGGCCTTACCCGGGACAGTTCCGCCGCCGACCTGGTGCGCGCGGCGCTGGAGGCGGCCTGCTACCAGACCCTGGACCTGGTGTCGGCCATGGCCGAATTCGGCAGACCGGAGTCCCTGCGGGTGGACGGCGGCATGGCGGCCAACGACTGGCTGCTGCAATTTCTCGCCGACATCCTGGAGTTGCCGGTGGAGCGGCCGCGGCAGATCGAGACCACGGCCCTGGGGGCGGCATACCTGGCCGGACTGCAGAGCGGCGTGTACGCGGATCTTGAGGAGATTGCCGCCAGTCAGCGCGAGGCGCGGCGGCGCTTTACCCCCGCCATGGACGGGGAACTGCGCCGCCGCCTGGTCGGCGGCTGGGCCGAGGCGGTGCGGCGGGTGCGCAGCGACGGCGGCGGCCCGCGCGCCCCTGCCGACTAGCGGCGCATTGCAACTACAAGCCGTTTCTGTGCCGAAGAAAGCGCCCGACAAGGATAACGGCCGTGTTCCCCGCCAATAAGGAGGCGACAACCGTATGTCCTATAGACGTTCCATGCAGAGCGACATACGCGGAAGCGCAGATGCAGAGAACTGCGGTCGCAAAACCGAACACCAGTCCTAGAGAATTTCTACTATTTCGGGAGCCTTGCTCGTTCTCCGCCATTGCCAGGATACGTTCCGCAGCCCCCGGATGGATTTCATCGTATTCCCGGTACACTTTCGGCGGAGGAAGAGGGCCGGAAGAAGATTCGACTGCCAAAACGACAGGCGAAGATTTGCCGGCGATTTTCTCGAGCTGCTCAGGCGTGGCAACGACTGTGGAGTCTTCGCGCCCGGCTTTTTCAGGCGCGGTCTCAGGCGGGCTTTTTGAATCTTGCCGCTTCTTCATCGGCAACGCGCCCGAGCGCATTCTTTATGTAACCGCTCCAGCGTACGCAATCTTCGCTCAGGCGGATCCGATCAAGCAAAAACCCGCTGTTCGGATAGCATTCGGCGTCCTCCGTCCCGCCCAAAGCGCTGAAACCGTCGAGGAAGCCGTTCCAGAAACCCATCGTCCGAGACCGGCGGGCGCCGGCACTGCCGTGCCGCCGTATCAATTCCAGCCGTTCCGTCAATTCCGCGCCGTATTGCTTGAGCGATTCCGCGTCGCATCGCTCGATCAATTCCGTCAGGAGTTTTTCGGTTACGACGATTGTCCGCTCGCGCCGCGGTTGGCGTTGTCCTCTTTTTTGGGCGCTCATCGGCTCAATTTCCCTCCCTCTTTAAGCGGGGATAGTAGGATTCCATGGCGTTTTTTGTCAAGGCGACAAGAGCGCGGGGCTGCGCGGCCCGGGCGCCGGGTCGCCGCTCAGGGTCTGGTCGCGCTCCAGTGCTCGAGCGCCAGGGAAGCGCCCAGGTAGAAGGGCATCAGGGCGACGGCGCAGCCGCCCAGGTCCCAGGGGAAAGGCAGAAACCCGCTGACCAGGATCGCAAGCCCCGCCAGCACCAGCAGCGCCACGCCGGCGACGCCCCGCAGGGGCTTGCCCGCCAGGCCGGCCGGCGCCTTCTTGCTGTCAGCGGCTCGCATCGTCTCGCTCCGTGTCCGGCGGGCGGCCCGTGCCCGGCGCCCCCGCCGCCCGCGGGATTATAGCCCGCCGCCTATACGTCGGGGATGGTGTCTCCGACGCGCAGCAGTTTCATCGTGTTGGTGCCGCCCGACTCGCCCATCCGGTCGCCGCGCGTGATGATGATCAGATCGCCGTCCTTGACGATCTTGCGCCGCACCAGTTCGCCGACGATCGTTTTGTAGATGCCGCGGGAGCGGTCGGCGCTCCTGTCGAAGACGACGGGATAGACGCCGCGGTAGAGCTTTGCCTTGCGGCGGGTGGACACGTGCCGGCTGAAGGCGAAGATGGGCAGCCCGGAACTGATGCGGGACATCCATACGCAGGTGGAACCGGTCTCGGTCAGGGCGACGATGGCTTTGGCATGCACATGGTTGGCGGTGTACATGGCCGCCATGGCGACGCTCTCGTCTATGCGGTCGAAACTCTGGTTGATGCGGTGGTCCGATATGCGCACGGTGCGCTGCTTCTCCGCCTCCTCGCAGACGCGCGAGGCCGCGGCCACGGCCAGTTCGGGAAACATGCCGATGCTGGTCTCCCCGGACAGCAAAATGGCGTCGGTGCCGTCCAGCACCGCGTTGGCGACATCGAAGACTTCGGCGCGCAGGGGGATCTGGTGATCGATCATGGATTGCATCATCTGGGTGGCGGTAATGGCGGCGCGGTCCATGCTTCGCGCCAGCTTGATCAGCCGTTTCTGGACGGTGGGCAGGTTGGCGTCGCCGATCTCCACCCCCAGGTCGCCGCGCGCGATCATGATCGCATCGGCGGCCCGGATAATCTCCTCCGCCCGTTCCAGCGCCTCGGGGCACTCGAATTTGGCAATGACTCCCGCCGTGCAGCCGGCCTCTTCCAGCAGCTGGCGGGCCACCAGGACGTCTTCCTCGTCGCGGACGAAGGAAATGGAAAAGTAGTCCACGCCCAGGGCCGCGCCGTGTTCCAGATCGCCGCGGTCTTTGGGCGAGAAGGCGCGCAACGGGATGCCGCCGCCCTGCAGGCTGACCCCTTTGTTGCTGGACAGCTCGCCGCCGCGCACCACCTTGCAACGCACCTCGTGGTCGGAGATCTCCTGGATCGTCAGCACGATGCGCCCGTCGTCCAGCAGCAGGGTATTCCCCGGCTTCACATTGCGCGGCATGTCCTTGTAGGTGATCCCCACGTGGGTCGCGTCGCCCGCCTGCGTGTCGAGGGCGGTGTCCAGGGTGAAGGTGGCGCCCTCTTTGAGCATGACCCGTTCCGCGTCGAAGCGCTGCACCCGGATCTTGGGCCCCTGCAGGTCGGCGACGATGCCGGCCTCGATCTTGCGCCGGGCCGTTAACTCCCGCACCTCCCGCACCCGGCGCGCGTGGTCTTCCTGCGACTGGTGGGAATAATTGATGCGGAACAGGTCCACGCCCGCGTTCAGCAGTTTCTCCAGCATCCCCGGTTTGTCCGTGGCCGGCCCCAGGGTGGCGATGATCTTGGTTCTCCTCATGGCACTCTCCTCATGGCATTCCTCTCATTGGCATGGATTCTCCGTATTCGTATTCGCGCCGCTTCCCTGGCTACAACTCCCGGCCCCGCTCCATGGCCGCCCAGGCGCGGGCCGACTCCATGAGCATGTTTACGCAGGGGAGGCTGCCCCGCTCCAGAAAATGCAGGAAGGCGCCGCCGCCGGTGGAGGCGAAGGAAACCCCGTCGGGCGCGCCGAAGCGGGCCAGCGCCTCCAGGGTGTTGCCGCCCCCGGCGATGGAACGCGCCTCCCGGTTCTGCGCGATCGCCTCGACGACGAGGCGCGTGCCGGCGCTGAAGGGGGCCATCTCGAACACTCCCGGCGGGCCGCTCCACAAGATCGTGCCCGCTTGCCGCAACAGCGCGCCGACCTGGTCGCGGGTCCGCGGCCCCCAGTCCAGAATGATCTCGTCAGCCGCGACCTCCGCGATCCGGCACTCGCGGCACTCGGCGTCTTCCCGGCAGTGCCGGGCGCAGACCGCGTCCGCGGGCAGCAGCAGGCGCTCGGCTTGGGGGTGCGCGAGCAGCGTGCGGGCCGCTTGCAGGTCGCCCTCCTCCACCGCCGCCAGGGAGGCGCCCACGCCGTGGCCGGCGGCGGCCAGCAGGGCGTTGCCGATCGCGCCGCCCGCGACCAGGCGGTCGGCCTGGCGCAGGAGGTTTTTCAGCACCCCCAGCTTGCTCTCCAGCTTGGCCCCCCCCACCACGGCGACCAGCGGCCGCCCGGGCGCCTCCAGGCACTGCGACAGCACTTGCAGTTCGCGCAGCAACAGCGGCCCCGCACAGGAGACCGGGGCGTATTTCACGATGCCGTACACGGAGGCATGCCGCCGGTGGCAGACGGCGAAGGCGTCGTTCACGAATACCTGGCACAGCGCCGCCATGCGCCGCGCCAGGTTGTCCTCGTTGTCGGTTTCGCCGGCCTCGAAGCGGACGTTTTCGCACAGCACCACCTCTCCGGGCGACGCCTCCGCCCCGTCCAGCCAGTCGCGCTGCAGGCGCACCGGGCACCCCAGCGACTTCGACAGCCGTTCCGCCACCGGGCGCAGGGAGAGGGCCTCGTCGTAACGGCCCGCCACCGGCCTGCCCAGATGCGACACCACCAGCACGCTCGCCCCCGCTTGCAGCACCTGGCGCAAGGTGGACAAGCTGGCCTGGATGCGGGCGTCGTTGCCGATCTGTCCGTCCGTTAGCGGCACGTTGTAGTCCTCGCGGATCAGCACCCGCTTGCCGGCCAGGTCCAGCCGGGAGAGCTCGAGCAGGGGGGAGAAGTCCGCTTCTCCAGTCGTGTCCGCCGCATCCATCGCCGGCATCGGCCTCAATCCGGCGCCCGCGCCCAGGCGCAGGCCACATCCAGCATCCGGTTGGCGAAACCCCACTCGTTGTCGTACCAGGCCACCACCTTGACCAGGCCGCCGCCCAGGATGCGGGTCATCGTGGCGTCGTAGATCGCGGAAGCCGGATTGTGGTTGAAATCCACGGACACCAGGGGCTCGTCGCAAAACTCCAGGACGCCGTCCAGAGGGCCGTTCGCCGCCTCGCGCATCAAAGAGTCTATCTCCTGGACGCTGGTCTCGCGCGCCGCCTGGAAGGTGAGGTCCACCATGGACACGTTCATTGTCGGCACCCGGGCCGCGTAGCCGTCCAGCCGGCCCGCGAGCTCCGGCAACACCAGTCCCACCGCCCTGGCGGCCCCGGTGCCGGTGAGGACGATGGACTGGGCCGCCGACCGCGCCCGCCGCGGATCCTTATGGAAGGTGTCGGTCAGCACCTGGTCGTTGGTGTAAGAGTGCACCGTCGTCATCAGCCCTTGCAGGACGCCGATATGCTCGTGCAGCACCTTGACCACCGGCGCCAGGCAGTTGGTGGTGCAGGAGGCGTTGGAGACCACCGTGTGCGAGGCCCGCAGGCGGTCGTGGTTCACGCCGTGCACCACCGTGGCGTCCACGTCTTTTCCGGCGGGCGCGGAGATCAGCACTTTCTTGGCGCCGGCTTGCAGGTGCGCCTCGGCCGCGGCGCGATTGGCGAACAGACCGGTGGCCTCGAACACCACGTCCACGCCCAGGTCGCCCCAGGGCAGGCGCCCGGGGTCGCGCTCGGCAAGGATGCGGATGCGGTCGCCGTTCACTCGCATCGCGCCCGCGTCCTTTTCTACCTCGACCGTGCCGGGGAAGGGGCCGTGCGTGCTGTCGCGGCGCGTCAGCAGGGCGTTGATCTCCGCGTCGCCCAGGTCGTTCACCGCGACGATGCGGATCTCGTCCGGGCGCTCCCGTTCGTAATGGGCGCGCAGGATGCAGCGCCCGATGCGGCCGTAGCCGTTAATCGCGACTTGAATTGTCATTTGCAGCCTCCATTGCAGCCTCCGTCCCGGCGCCGCCCGTGCCGGAGTCCCCGAGCATGGCGACGGCCAGCCGGGTCAATTCCTCCCGGGTCAGGCGAAAATGGCGAAACACCTCCGCGCCGGGGGCGGAGACGCCGAAATCCTGCACGCCCAGCATCCGTCCCCGCTCGCCCAGGTAGCGGTGCCAGCAGTCCGCCACCCCCGCCTCCACGGCAATCCGAAGCCGGCAGGAGGGGGGCAGCACGGAATCCCGGTACGCCCGCTCCTGGCGCTCGAATACGTCCATGGACGGCATGGAGACCACCCGCACCCGGCGCCCCCGCCGGGTCAGCTCCTCCGCGGCGGCCAGCGCCAGCGACACCTCCGAGCCGGTCGCGATCAGGAGCAATTCCGGCGCCGCGCCGCCGCCGGCCAGCACGTATCCGCCGCGCCGGATCGCCGCCGTCTGTTCCGGCGTCCGCTCGATGCGCGGCAGGCTCTGGCGCGAGAACAGCAGCGACGTGGGGCCGTCGCGCCGCTCCAGGGCCGCCCGCCACGCCTGCGCGCTCTCGGCCGCGTCGCAGGGCCGCCAAAGGGACATATTGGGCACCAGGCGCAGGCTGGCGGCATGTTCCAGCGGCTGGTGGGTGGGGCCGTCCTCCCCCAGGCCGATCGAGTCGTGCGTGAATACGAATATATTGCGCAGTCGCATCAGCGCCGCCAGGCGCAGGCCGTTGCGGGCGTAGTCGGAGAACACGAGGAAGGTGCCGCCGTAGGGCACGAAGCCGCCGTGCAGCGCCAGGCCGCTGTTCACCGCGACCATGGCGAATTCGCGCACGCCGTAGTGGATGTAATTGCCGTCCGGCTGTTGCGGCCCATTCGGGCGCGAGCCGCTCCAGGCCGTCAGGTTGGAGCCGCTCAGGTCGGCAGAGCCGCCGATCAATTCGGGCAGCAGGGCGCCGAATGCCTCCAGGCATTGCTGCGACGCCTTGCGGGTCGCCATGTCGCCGGGCGCGCGGCTCAACTCCGCCACGATCTCCTGCGCCCGTTGCGGCCATTCGGCGGGCAGTTCGCCGCGCATGCGCCGCTCGAATTCCGCCGCCGCTTCCGGGTGCCGGCGGCGGTAGTCCTCGAAGCGCTCCCGCCACCGGGCCTCGGCGCCGCGCCCGCGGGCGCGCGCGTCCCATGCCTGGTAATACTCGCCGGGGATCTCGAAGGGCGCGTAACTCCAGCCCAGCCGCTCCCGGCAGCGGGCCACTTCCCCGGCGCCCAGCGGCGCCCCGTGGCAGTCGGCGCTGCCCTGTTTGCCGGGAGAACCCCAGCCGATCACGGTGCGAAAGCAGAGCAGCGACGGCCGCTCCGCGCAGGCCCGCGCCTCCTCGATGGCGGCGCGGATTCGCTCCGGGTCGTGGCCGTCTATGTCGCGCACCACGTGCCAGCCGCAGGCGGCGAAGCGCGCCGCCGTGTCGTCTATGAACCAGCCGGCCACGTCGCCGTCTATGGACACCCCGTTGTTGTCGAACAAGGCGATCAGTTTGCCCAGCCCCAGCACGCCCGCCAGCGCCGCCGCCTCGTGCGACAACCCTTCCATCAGGCAGCCCTCGCCCACGGAGACGTAGGTGCGGTGATTGACGATCTCCGCCCCGTCGCGGTTGAAGCGCGCGGCCAGCGTCCGCTCGGCCAGGGCC